>CAIXLU010000526.1 GCA_903920315.1 uncultured Oscillochloris sp. | reverse complement strand
TACGTTTGTCCGCCCATTTTCGCAAACTGCTCAGCTTCTTTGAGTACGAGTACCGTATCTGCCATCGCACCGGCGCCTACCGCTGGATGCTCTGTCGTGGCATGGCAGTCTGGGATGAATCTGGCCAGGCCACACGTATCGCCGGTTCCCAGACGGACATTACTCTCCGTCACACGGTTGAGCAGCAGCTTCAGTACGATGCTCTGCACGATCTGCTCACGGGTCTGCCCAATCGCGCCCTTTTTATTGATCGGCTCGACCGTGCCATCGCTATCGCCCGCCGCGAGAAGGAACACAGTTTCGCGGTACTTTTCATTGACGTTGATCGCTTCAAGACAATCAACGATAGCCTTGGCCACGCCAAGGGCGACGAATTACTCACCATTATCGCTCAGCGCATCCAGGGCTGTCTGCGCCCTGGCGACACCGTGGCCCGACTCGGCGGTGACGAGTTCACTATCCTGGTTGAAAATCTTCTTGATGAGCAGTCGGTTGATGTCATCATCAATCGCATTCAGCGCGCAATTGCCGATCCGATTATGCTGGGCGATCATCAGGCATTCACCACGGTGAGCATCGGGGTGACGACGAGTGCCCTAGAATATGCGAGTGCGACTGAGATGATCCGTGATGCCGATACCGCGATGTACCACGCGAAGATGGGAGGCAAGGATCGCCATGTTATCTTCACTCCGGAAATGCACACCCAGGCTATGGCGAATCTTCAGCTTGAGAGCGACCTGCGCGAGGCACTAGCACGCGATGAACTGCGCCTGCACTACCAGCCCATTGTCACTCTGGCGGGCGGCGCGGTGAGCGGATTCGAGGCTCTGCTGCGCTGGCAGCACCCGCAGCGCGGGCTGCTTTACCCCGGCTCCTTTCTCGATATGGCAGAGGAGACCGGCCTCATCGTACCGATAAGCTGGTGGGTACTGCGCGAAGCGTGCATGCGAGCGCGTGAGTGGCAGGATGAATTCTTGTCTGATCCGGCCCTCGCGGTGAACGTGAACCTCTCGGCCCGACTCTTCGCCGAACCCGATATTGTGTCCCAGATCGCTGATGCCCTTGAGATTAGTGGCCTGCCCCCATCGAGCTTGAAGCTGGAGATTACCGAACACAATTTTGTTGATCTGAGCGGCGAAACAGGCCAGACCCTCCAGCACATCCGCGATCTGGGCATTCACCTCTGCATTGATGACTTCGGCACTGGCTACTCGTCCCTGAGTTACCTCTACAGCTTCCCGGTAAGCACGTTGAAGATTGATCGCTCGTTCATTCGTCGCCTCGGCCTGCCGGATGGGCAGAACGAGATCGTGCAAACGATCATCGGTCTCGCTCACACCCTGGGCATGGAGGTCGTGGCCGAGGGGATTGAGACGGAGCAGCAGTACGAACAACTGCGCAACCTGCACTGTGGCCTTGGTCAGGGCTGGCTCTTCGCTCCCGGCCTCGATAACGAGGGTGTCCGCAAGCTCCTCTCGGGATCGGGCATCGAACATACTCAGAGCTAGACAAGGTTTCAGGTGCCAGGTTTCAGGTGCCAGGTTTCAGGTGCCAGGTTTCAGGTGCCAGGTTTCAGGTGCCAGGTTTCAGCGTGCCAGGTTTCAGGTGCCAGGTTTCAGGTGCCAGGTTTCAGCGTGCCAGTTTGTCGTGCAAGCTTCCATCCTGCCGATGCACATCTGGTGGGCTGGAAGCCCGTACGACGCGCAGCCCAAACTGTAAAGCTGGATTGAACCATGTCTCAGAGCGAAATCTGGCATCCTGGTGCGTTCGACCTGGCACCTGAAACCTGAAACCTCAAACCTTGTCTAGTGCCAGAATTTGCCTCGCGTTATGTCAGCACAGCAGGAATTCTCAGGTATACTGGCGGGCATCTGGCCCTCACCCTAATTCCTTTCCCAAGGGAAGAGGGAAGATTCCGCAGTTAAGACAACGTTCGCAGATACTTTACAGTTCAGGCCAGAATGTGGCATCCTGATGCACTTGACCTGAAACCTGAAACCTCACACCTGAAACCTTGTCTAAGAGGACTCTGATCTATGCCCAACGATAGACATAAAGTTGCCAACCTGCATGTTCGCGAGTTGACGCCCTTCCTGCCGCCACGCGAGCTAAAGGCTCAGTTGCCACTGAGCGATGCGGTGGCCCGCACGGTGGCCGAATCGCGGGCAACCATCCGACGCATCCTGCGCCGTGAAGACCCCCGGCTGATGGTGGTGATTGGCCCCTGCTCGATCCACGATCCCGAGGCCGCCCTTGACTACGCCCGTCGCCTTGTGGCTCTTCAGGCTACTCTGGGCGACCGACTCTTTCTGATAATGCGTGTCTACCTGGAGAAGCCGCGTACCACGGTGGGTTGGCGCGGTCTGATCAACGATCCGTACCTCGACGGCAGCTTTAACATGGGTGCGGGACTGACCATCGCCCGCACCCTGCTGCTGGAGATTAACGGTATGGGCTTGCCCGTGGCCACCGAGATGCTCGACCCGATCAGCCCGCAGTATATTGACGATCAGATCAGCCTTGCGACAATTGGCGCACGCACCACCGAGGCCCAGACTCACCGTGCCCTGGCCAGCGGCGTCTCGATGCCGGTAGGTTTTAAGAATGGCACCGACGGCGGCATTCAGGTTGCGGTTCACGCCTGTGTCTCGGCAGCCGGGCAGCATAGCTTCCTGGGCATTGACGATGGCGGGCACAGTTCCGTGGTAAAGACCACCGGCAATCCCGACGGCTTTGTCATTCTGCGGGGCGGGCGGGCCGAACCGAATTACCATGAGGAGTATGTGGTGCAGGCCGCTCGCCTGATGCGCGAGGCTCACCTGAACCCGGCGGTAATGGTGGATTGTAGCCACGCCAACGCCAGCGGCGACTTCCGCCGCCAGGAGGCCGTCTTACACACGGTGATTGATGGGGTGATCCGCAAAGTCGGCCCCATCGTCGGCGTGATGATTGAGAGCAACCTGATCGAAGGGAAGCAGACCCTTACCGCCGACCACTCACACCTGAAGTACGGCGTTTCGCTCACCGATGGCTGTATTGGCTGGGAGACCAGCGAGCGTCTGCTGCACGAGGCGCACTTGGCTCTGCGCGAGCGGTAAGGAACCTGCCGGTTACTTCTCGTCGGGATCGTGGTTGATGATCAGATCATCGTCATCATCAAGGAGTAACCCGCCGTTATCGCGAAGCACATGCATGCCAGAGGGATCGCCGCCGATCAGGAAATGGTAGTTGCCTTCGCCGACCGTGCGCCGAAGTTGGGCGATCACATGGGCAACATTGTCGTTTGGCCCGTTGATAAAGAGAGGCTTGCCGTCCCTGCCGCCCGTATAGACCGGCGTTGGTTCGGCGTCTGGGTTTGCGCCCTCAAGCAGATAGCACGACTGGGAGAAGATCGGGTCGGGCGGGAAGCCTAGGCGAGCGGCGTACTGGTAGCCGGTGCCGACGATCTTCGCCGCTAGGTTGATGTTGGAGGGTGCCATCGGCATAAGTTGGAGGATATGGGTACGCAGTCCGACGGCATACTCATTCGGATCTTTGAACATCATCACCTGCGTACTTTTCACACCCAGGCAGGCCAGATCGACTAGGTACGACGCGGCCGCCACTTTGCCTGAGCGTGGCGATATCCGGGCCACCAGGACGGAGGCAAGGGCTCCCTCTTGATTCCAGTCCCGCGAGAGTAGCACCTCGTAGATCGACCAGCCGACGGTGATCGCCATGCCGCCCACCGGCTTCGCTGGTGGTGCCGCACCCTTTTTCTGTTGCTGTTTCTTGCCCATGATGACCTCGTTTGCTGTCTTTGCACCGCTGTGGCATGATAGCATGGCTAGCCTTCACGATAGTCGCCTGATTCTACTCAACCCTCACCTCCCAGCCCCCTCTCCCATAAAGGGGGAGGGGCAGGGGGTGAGGGGGCCGAATCTGCAATCTAAAATCTGCAATCTAAAATACACTTCACTCCCTGTACCCTTGTCTAGCGAGAGCAGCTACTACATTATGTCCAATGCGGCACTCCCCGCCGTGATTCACGGCACATGGCTGCCCAACGAGGGGCGGCTTTTCGTGTGGGGCGAGCTTGCCGAGCGGGCGGCGCGGCGTGGCCGACAGCGGCGACGGCCAGGGCATCTGGCTCACCCGGCTCACGCCCAGCCCGAGGCACTGTTTGAGCGTCTGGCCGAGCTACACCCGAACGCGGGTACGATGGCCCACACCGAGCAGACGATCTGGCTCCCTTCGGTGGGCGGCGCACCTCTGCCGCTGCGCGAGCTGCGTCAGGCGGGAGCTGAGATTGCCGAGGGCGAGCCGACGCTGGCCCCCTGGCGCGTGCGCGGCCTGCTGCTCAGTGCGGCCCAGGCCCTCGATCTGCTGCTGCCCCCTTCACCCGACCACGGTCTCGGGGCCGACCTGCGGGTCTGGCGCATGGCCGCGCTCTTGGCCGTGGAACTGGTGGCCGGTCAGCAGATTCTCCCCGCCCTCGTGCGCGAGGGTAGCAACCTGCGGGCCTGCTGGGAGCCGCGACCTGTCCCCGCCACCGCCCGCAAAATTGCGGCCCTGCGCAGCGGTATGCCCGCCCTCTGCCGCGCTATCACCGAGAACCCAACTGCCGCCCCCGCACCACGCGCCCTCGTTGATAGTTTTCTGGCCGCCACCGTGGACGCCCTGGCCCGTCAGATCGCCGCCGATGATCCGACCGCCTCGGCACAACTCAGTGTGTGGCGCAGCATTCCGCCCACCCCCGGATCGGCCTGGATGGTCGCCCTGCTTGGCCGCGACCCTGGACTCTCCCTGCGCGGTCGCCCTGCCGACGAACTGTTTAAAGCATGGCAGGCATGGGCTGGTCAGGAGCAGGTGGCCGGCGACGAGAGTTTCCGCATTACCTTCCGGCTAGAGCCGCCCACCGAGGCCAGTGCGCCCTGGTCACTCAGTTATCTGCTTCAGGCCACCGACGACCCGAGCCTGCTGGTGCCTGCCGCCCAGCTCTGGCGCGAGCGCGGCCAGCACTTCACCTACCTCGACCGGCGCTTTGATCATCCCCAGGAACGGCTGCTGCGCGGCCTGGGATTCGCCGCCCGCCTCGTCCCGCCCATCGAGCGCAGCCTGCGCGGTAAGGCTCCCGACCACGCCAGTATGAACGTGGAGGAGGCGTTTGGCTTCCTCAAGGACGCCGCACCGCTGCTGGAACAGAGCGGATTTGGCGTGCTGGTGCCCGCATGGTGGGGCAATTCTGGCCGCCTCAAAGCCCGCGCCAAGGCGTCCCCGCGTAAGGGGAAGCGCAACGACGGCCCCGGACGCCTCAGCTTCCAGAGCATGATTGACTTCCGCTGGGAACTCAGCGTCGGCGAGCAACCGATTGATCGTGCCGAATTTGAGCGTCTTGTCGAACTAAAGCAGCCTCTTGTCCAGGTGCGCGGTGAGTGGGTGGTGCTTGATCCCGAACAGGCCCGTAAGGCGATGGATCTGTTCACCAAAGGTGGCGAGCTGAGCATGGCCGAACTGCTGCGCATGGGCCTCGGCGGTATCTCCGACGGGCTGCCCACTGGCATGGCCTTTGGTGGGGTTGATGCCGAAGGCGACCTAGGCATGCTCCTGCGAGATCTCTCCAATACCGAGTCGATTACGCCGCTGCCGCAGCCCGATGCCTTCCAGGGCACCCTGCGCCCCTACCAGCTACGCGGTCTGGCATGGATGGCCTTTATGCGCCGCTTCGGCATGGGGGCGTGTCTGGCTGACGATATGGGACTCGGCAAAACGGCGGAGGCCATCTCCCTCTTGCTCTACGAGCGAGACATCGCCCCGGATGGCGGGCCGACTCTGCTGGTCTGTCCGACCTCGGTGGTGGGCAACTGGCAGCGCGAACTGGCCCGCTTCGCACCCTCGCTGCGCGTCCACACTCACCAGGGGGCCGAGCGCCATCGTGGCGATGAGCTTGAGCAGGTAGCAGGTAATTATGATGTGGTGATCACCAGTTACCCGTTGCTGGCCCGCGACCGCGAGGCGTTGACGACAATGACCTGGCGGCTGGCCGTTCTCGATGAAGCCCAGAACATCAAGAATAGCGAGACCCGTCAGGCCCAGGCGGCCCGCGCCATCCGCTCCGATGGTCGTCTGGCCCTCACCGGCACGCCGGTAGAGAATCGCCTGAGCGAACTGTGGAGCATTATGGCGTTCCTCAATCCCGGCTACCTCGGTGGCGAAACCGAATTTCGGCGCACGTTCGCCCGCCCGATTGAGCGCGCCGGTGACGCCGATGCCGCCACCCAGTTGCGCCGCCTCACCGCGCCCTTCATCCTGCGCCGCCTAAAGACCGACCGCAGCATCATCAACGACCTGCCCGACAAGCTGGAGATGAAGGTTTTTGTGCCGCTCACCCAGGAGCAGGCCACGCTCTACGAGGCCACCGTGCGCGACGCCCTGAGCCAGATCGAGGGTGCTGATGATGAGGGCGAGAAGGCGCGGCGGCGCGGCCTGGTGCTGGCCATGCTCACCAAGCTCAAGCAGATCTGCAATCACCCGGCCCACTTCCTCAAGGATGGATCGGCCCTCGACGACCGCTCGGGCAAGCTGGCCCGCCTGGACGAGATGCTGGAAGAGGTGATTGCCGCCGATGACCGGGCGCTGATCTTCACCCAGTTCGCTGAAATGGGCAACCTGCTCCAGGCCCACCTGAGCGAGCGGCTCTCGGCTGAGGCACTCTTCCTCCACGGCGGCACCCCGGCCAAATCCCGCGATGGACTGGTGCGCCGCTTCCAGGCTCCCGAAGGGCCACCGATCTTCATCCTCTCGCTCAAGGCCGGCGGCGTGGGCCTAAACCTCACCCGGGCCTCGCACGTCTTCCACTTTGACCGCTGGTGGAACCCGGCGGTGGAGGATCAGGCTACGGATCGAGCTTTCCGCATCGGCCAGACCAAGAACGTGCAGGTTCACAAATTCGTCTGCGGCGGCACCCTTGAGGAGAAGATTGACGAGATGATCGAGGGCAAACGCGCCCTGGCGGCTCAGGTACTCGGCGCGGGCGAGGCATGGCTCACCGAGCTGAGTACCGCCCAACTGCGCGAATTGGTAGCCCTGCGGAACTAAATCTCTTTTTTCTTCGATGTTGGTGGCGAAGCCACCAACATCGAAGAAAAAAGACACTCTGGGGCGGCGCAGCCGCCCCATACCCCACCGGAGGTGTCCCATGCCTCGTCCCCGCCGTAAAGGCAGCAGATATGATGAAGGCTGGCCGGAGTACCGCCCGCGTATCCCCGCTGATGGGATCAAGGCCAAGAGCCAGCGCGGCGACTTCGGCGAGTCGTGGTGGGCCAGACGCTGGATTAGCGTGCTGGAGGGGTTCGGCTTTGGTAGCCGACTCACCCGTGGCCGTAGCTACGCCCGCAACGGCTCTGTACTCAATATTGACATCGCATCCGGCCAGGTAACGGCGCGGGTGCAGGGGTCGCAGCGCACGCCCTACAAGGTGGCGATCTCGATTATCCCGCTCTCAAAGGCGCAGTGGGAGCAGGCTACCGATGCCATGTCTGAGCAGGCTATCTTCGCCGCCAAGCTCCTGGCCGGTGAGATGCCCCAGGAGATTGAGCAGGCGTTTGCGGCGGCTGATGTTGATCTCTTCCCGGCGCATTCTGGTGACTTGGCGACCACCTGCTCGTGCCCAGACTTCGCCAATCCCTGCAAGCATATCGCCGCCGTCTACTTTCTGCTTGGCGAGCGATTTGATGACGACCCCTTCCTGATTTTTGAACTGCGCGGGCGCAGCAAAGATCAGATTATCGCTGCCCTGCGCGCCCGTCGGGCCGAGGCAACCGATCCGGTTAGCGTGGCGGTGCCTCCGGTTGAGCCAGTTCCTGCCCTGGCAGACTATCTTGGCTCCTTCGACGAACTTGGCCCCGAACTGGCCGAACTGACGCCCCACATCGCCGCCCCTGAAGTGGAGACAGCCTTGCTGCGCCGCTATGGCCCGCCCCCTGGCGAGAGTGAATTGGCCCTGCGCAATATCTACCGTGCCCTTAGCCGTGCAGCCATTGAGCGCATTTTCCGCGAAGGTGCGTAGGCATCTCTACTTTGGCCTTGGGTAACTGACAGGCGGTGATATACTGCCTAGAAGCGGCACAACTGTGGTGCCGCGCTGTATTTTAGTGCCGAGGCCACTCGCTATGTCAGACCTCCCGCGTGATCTGCCGCCGCTTGCGATAGTGCGCCTGCGCCTGCCGCTCTGGCTCGTGGTGCCGCTACTAATCTTCACTTTGCTGTTCGGCGCCGGCGGCGGAGTATTGGTCGGCTATCTCCTCAATCGTCCGGCCAACTGCCCCGAGTCACCCGAGGTCTGTCAGGAGTTTACGGCCTTCTGGGAGACATGGAAACTCGCCCGCGAGAATTTTGTTGACCCGAAGGAGATTGATCCCGAGAAGATGACGAACGGGGCGATCAACGGCATGCTCGACACCCTGGGCGATCAGGGGCACACCCGCTACCTCAGTGCCCACGAGGCTGCAGCCTGGGACGAGTCGCTGAACGGCACCTTCGAGGGCATCGGGGTCTTCATTGATGTTCGCAATGGGCAGACGATGGTGGTTAGTCCGATTGAGGGATCGCCGGCAGAGCAGGCCGGAATTAAGGCGGGCGACGCGATCCTTTCGGTGGACGGCGTCTCAACGGAGGGGTGGGCCGTCGAACAGCTTTCGTCGCGGGTGCGTGGGCCAGCAGGTACGCCGGTGGTACTGAGCATCCGCCATGTCGGTGAGAGTACCCCGACCACTGTGACGATTAAACGAGCGAAGGTGGTTGTGCCGAGCGTGAGTTGGCGTATGCTCCCCGACCACGTGGCCTTGGTGCGACTGAGTTCTTTCGATCAGAGTTCTGGCACCCAGATGAAGCAGGCGCTTCAGGATGCGAAGGGTAAGGGCGCACGGGCGATCATTTTAGATCTGCGCAATAACCCCGGCGGGTTGCTCGGCGAGGCGGTGAGTGTGGCTAGCCAATTCCTGCCGGAGGGAACGACGGTGCTGCTAGAGGCGAACCGCGCTGGTGAGCGCCAGCCTACTAAGACACGATCTGGCGGTGAGGTCCTCGATCTGCCTCTGGTCGTTCTGGTGAACCATAATTCGGCCAGCTCGTCGGAGATTCTCTCTGGGGCGCTCCAAGATGCGGGCCGAGCGACTCTGGTGGGGACACCAACGTATGGCACGGGTACGGTACTTACGCCGTACCATGTCGCCGGGGGCGGGCGGCTGTTGCTGGGCACGCAGCAGTGGCTCACCCCTGCGGGTCGGCTGATCCGTGGCCAGGGCATCACACCTGATGAAAAGGTTGATCTGCCGATTGACGCCGATCCGCTCTCTCCGGTAGAGGCAGCAGCCCTCGACGCCGCCCAACTACGCGGCAGCGCCGATGTTCAGCTTGTTCGTGCGATAGAACTGGCGACGAAGGCGGCGAGTCGGTAGGCGGGGTTAGTCTGCGCTGGGCGCAATCATGCTCAAGGCGATCATCAGCCAGAAGGCGAAGGCCAGATCCGGCCAGAAGTAGAAAGAGTCCACCAGCCCGTGGACAAGGGCTGCCGTCATCGCTGCCATCGCCCCGATTCGCAGGGGTGCGCCCGTGTGCTGAATCATGCGCCGGTAGAAAATCACCAGCAGCCAGGTGAAGGCCAGCAGGCCCAGCGGCCCCATGCGCAGGGCAATGTCGAGCAGCAGGTTGTGCGGGTGGGCCGTGTTGATCTCGTTGGTACCGGCTAGGGCTGGATCCATATACTGCGGATAGAGCCGCCCGAACTGGTCAAGACCCACGCCGAGGGGATGATCGCGCAGCATCGCCAGAGCCGACGCCCAGGTCTGCACCCTGATCCCGCTGCTGGCACCGAGCAGGTTGAAGCGCTGCACGTTCACGGCCAACAGGGCCAGTCCGCCGAGAACTGTGAGACTGACCGCAGCCCCGAGAATCAGGGGCAGGAGGCGGGAGGCAGGAGGCAGGAAGCGGGGGGAAGGCTCCCTGCCGCCTGCCGCCTGCCGCCTGCCGCCTCCCGCCTCCCGCCTGCCGCCTCCCGCCTCCCGCCCGACAAGCAGCAGCCCGAGTACCACCGCGCCCGCTGCCGCGCCCAGGTAGGCTCCGCGTGAGAACGAGACGAGTAACCCGCCCAGGCACAGCAATGTCGCCAGCAGGATCGGCCAGGATCGGCGGATACGCGCCATGCCGCCCGGCCCGTTCCAGAAGGCCACATGGGCCAGGGCCGCTGCCAGCGGCCAGAAGCGGCCCATGGCGAGGCCAAGGTTATTCGGGTGGCCGTAGAGTCCGGTTACGCGCAGCACACCCTCCACCGGGATGGTGTCGTTACTGAAGCCCACCTTCGTGCCAATCAGCGGAGCCAGATTCAGCCCAAAAAACTGAAGAATTCCCACCAGCCCGCTCATTGCCCCGCCCGCCAGCCAAAAACCAATAATCAGCGTCACATATCCCGGCTCGCGCCTGCGTGCGTAGAAGATCAGCAGCCCGCAGAAGATCAGCGGCTCGATGATCAGCCAGCGCAACTCGCGCAGGGCCGGGCCTTTGTCCCCGGCAATCAGGAAGCCCCACATGCCGGCGAGGGCGAAGAGGGAGGCGGGGAGTAGGAGGCGGGGGGTAGGAGGCGGGAGGCAGGAGGCAGGAGGCAGGAGGCGAGAGGCAGGAGGCGAGAGGCGAGGGGCATGGCGTAGGGAGCTGATGGCGGTAATCACCAGGACAACCTCGTGCAGCGGCAGGTAGATCCCGTTGTCGCGGATGCCGAAGCGGGCATCGAATAGGCCCTTGGGCATGAAGTAGAGTGTCACTGTGAGGGGCACGTATGCCAGGGCTAGATCGGGTCGCCAGAGGGCCAGGGGCGTAAAGATGACCAGACCTAGTGCGGTCAGCGGCAGTTGCGCCGAGGCTCGGTAGGCGATCAGCAGGCCAAGGCCCATAGCGAAGAGGAAGAGAGTATCGGGGCGAATCCTACTCTTAAAAACTCGTACTATCGTGGATAGATGTGTCAGCTTCGCTGGTACATCCATCCACGACATGACAACAGTGAAGATTCTGCCCATCGCTATCGCACCGCTCACCGCAATGGTAATCAGCACCGCCAGCGGCCCGTAATCCCAGAACCAGCCCCAGGGTCTCGCCCGATCCACCGTAAACGTATCGGGTGCCGCTGTGCCGTGCAGTTCTAGCATGTGCTCGCCCTCGGGTAGCCACGCCGAGTGCAGGGTCTGGTGCCCATCGGCCTCGTCGCGGGTCGTGATCGCCGCCTGCCCGTCAATGATCACCGTGTACGGATCGGCTATGCCGCCCACCAGGCTGATCCGCGCTCCGCTGAAGCGCACCCGCCAGCCGCCATCAATCCGTTCTACCGCCTGACTCTGCCAGTTATGGGCACCGACTCCCGCCGTGGCTGGACGGGCTAGGTACGTCTGGAGGATGCGGTACGATTCTAGGGGCTGCCAGTCGCGGCTCACCAGGGCGAAGTAGGGCGTGGGGTCTTCCGGGTTTGGATCGGTGTAGCCGCCGTAGCGCAGCATCCACACGTTCATCACCCCCATCCACGGCCATTCCTGGCGTGCCCGCTCGACCTGTTCGACAAGGTAATCGCCCTTCTGCTGCTCGGAGACCGGCTGGCCCCATGTATTCCGGCGTTCGGGCGGAATGTGTTCCGGCGCGCTGTTCCAACCAAATTCCGTCACCCACACCGGCGTACCCGCATCGCCGTTGCGCTCCATCACTTCGCGCAGCAGCACCACCCGGCTCACGTCGCTGCGCGTGTCAATCGGCTGGTTCCAGCTCCAGTTGCTGCGCCCGCGCAGGAAGACGTAGCGGTGTTCAGAGGGCGACTGGCCCAGGCCGTAGCTTTGGGCGGCCATAATGTCGAAAGAGTCTGCTCCACCGGCCTTGTAGACTCGGTCGAGGTACTCTAGCTCGGTCATGGGTGCGCGCCAGTCGAGGCCATCGGTGGGGGCGAGGCCGGGGAAGAGGATGACGGCCTGGGGATTGGCCGCACGTGCGGCGGCGGCCCCGGCACGCAACAGGGCCACAAAATCTTCGGGGCTAGGCGTCTGCCAGTTCCACTCGCCCATCAGGTTTGGCTCGTTCCAGAGCTGGAAGAAGCGCACCCGCTGGTGGGCGGGCGCGTCATCCACACCGTCGCCGTCATAGCGTTCCACCAGTGCTTGCACGAAGTGAGCGTAATCGGCGAAGTCGTCGGGCGGGCCGGTCGAGTTGCCATCGAGATTCAGGCCCGCCTGGAACTCAGGCGAGGCTAGAGACCGCTGGCGTGACCAGTCTGGCGGGCGCTCCAAGCGCAAGATTAACTCGACCCCGGCGGCGTTGGCGGCGGCCACGATCCGGTCGTACTTGGCCCATGCCGAGATCGCGCCCAGCGTCGCCAGATTTCGCCGATCCTCAAAATCGCCTCTGGCGTGGATCTCAATATCTTCCCAGGGTGCCTGCATACGCGCATAGCGCGCCCCGAGATCGTGGGCCAGCGCGAAGCTGCGATCCACCACCGCAGGGTCGGGTTCAAACGGGAGGTTGTAGAGATTGACGCCCACGCTCGGGCCGTCGGTGAAGGGGATGGGATCTGCGCCAGCGCGGTAGGTAACACCGCGATTGGTCGCATTATCCAGCCAGACTGTAGCAGACAGGGCGGCGATCAAGGCAAAAAGCAGGAGTACAGCTATCGCTGCTCCTGCCCGTGGGTGACGAAATGCGAACGGGGCGTTCATCGTGGCCGAGTATAGCCTTGGCCTGGGCGGATGTCAATGTGAGGGAACAGAATTGTCTGTTCCCCATGCGCCACAACGCGATGTGTCTTGCGACACATATCAGGTGGTCAAAATTCGCTTAAAATATGTCTGGCGACACTTGCGGCGATCTGTCAGAGTCTGTACTCTGTAATTACTACTCAATGCGTACACTAGGGGAGTTTCGCGTGTCTTTTACGCCAGTATGGCGACGTGTCCTTGTCACCGGCGCATGATGCGGCTTCGGTGCAGTTGTCGTCTGCTGATATTATAATCTTGAGGAGAATTTTTATGCAGCCCGTCACATTGCCAATGATCATCCAGGGTGGTATGGGTGCCGGAGTTTCTGATTGGCGCCTGGCCAATGCCGTCTCGTGTGCCGGACAACTGGGTGTGGTCTCTGGTACCGCGCTCGATACGATCCTCATCCGACGCCTCCAGGACGGCGATGTCGGTGGGCATATGCGGCGAGCGATGGCGCAGTTCCCCATCCCTGCGGTGGCAGAGCGTATCCTGACGACCTACTTCAACGCGAGTGGCCGACAGGCTGGCGAATCCTACGCTCTCCTGCCTCTCTTCAAGGCCGAGATGAACGTCGAGCGCCAGCAATTGCTCATGCTCTCCTCCTTTGTCGAGGTTTACCTGGCGAAAGAGGGTCACACCGGCCCGGTCGGGATGAATCTGCTCACCAAGATCCAGCAGCCGAACCTGGCAACCCTCTACGGAGCCATGCTCGCTGGGGTGGATGCGGTGCTGATGGGTGCGGGTATCCCGCGTGAGTTTCCGGTGGCTCTCGATGCCCTGGCTGAGCATCGGGTTGCAACCAGCGCCTTTGATGTTGAAGGTATGCCCGCAGGCGAGACGACTCATATCACGTTTGATCCGGCTGTTCACTGGGAGGTGACGCCGTCTACTCTGCATCGCCCTCTGTTCCTGCCGATCATCGCCAGTAACTCGCTGGCTACGGTGATGGCCCGCAAGTCTGGCGGTCGCGTGGACGGCTTTATTATCGAGGGGCCGACCGCCGGCGGACATAACGCACCGCCGCGTGGCCAGCCCCAGTTCAACGAGCGCGGCGAGCCGATCTACGGCCCACGTGATCAGGTTGACCTCGCCAAGATGCGCGAACTGGGTCTGCCCTTCTGGCTGGCCGGGGGGAAGGGCAGCCCTGAGGGTTTGCGCCAAGCTCTCGCTGAAGGTGCCGCTGGCATCCAGGTCGGCACGCTCTTCGCGTACTGCGAGGAGTCCGGCCACGCCGCAAACCTCAAGGCGTCGGTGATCTCGGCTGCCGCCCGCAATGCGGTTGATGTGATCACTGACCCCCGCGCCTCGCCCACGGGCTTCCCTTTCAAGGTGGTGAACTGGGACGAGAACCCCGCCGATTGGGAGCATCGCGAGCGTATCTGCGATCTGGGCTATCTGCGCAGCGCCTACCACGGCCCTGACGGGAAAATCCGCTTCCGCTGCGCCTCTGAGCCGATTGATACCTACCTCTCCAAGGGTGGAAATGGTGAAGAGACCGAGGGCCGCAAGTGTCTCTGTAACGCCCTGATGGCCAACATTGGTCTTGAGCAACTGCGCGATGATGGCAAGGTCGAGCCGCCACTGCTCACCAGCGGCGATGACCTGAAGCTCATGGGAGCCTATCTCGATGGCCGCAGCAGCTACAGCGCCGCCGATGTGGTCGCCTACCTCCTCGATAGCGATGAGCAGGGTGCGCAGGCAACCTACAGGGGTTCCGCCCAAGAAGTGCTATAATAACACGCACGTATTTTTCGTGATAGAAACGACAAGGTCATTCCGCCTGATACCAGTGCGGCAGATGGCACTGCGCAGAAAGAGAAAGCTTCGGTGAAAGAGTTTTTCCGACGCAGAAAGACGAGCTTCACCACGGGTGGACAGCCTGAGGGCAACCCCGTTCCCGACGACATGTGGGTTAAATGCACGGCATGTCGGGAGCTTGTCTATAAAAAAGAGCTGAACGACAACCTGAAGGTTTGTCCGAAATGCGGCCACCACATGCGTATGAGCGCCCACGAGTGGATTGGCCTGCTTGATACGGGTTCCTTTAGCGAGATGGACGCGAACCTGTTGCCGACTGACCCGCTCGGCTTTGTTTCGCTCGATGAGAGCTACGCCGAGAAGCTGGCGAAGGCCCAGCAGCGCACAGGAATGCCCGACGCGGTACTCTCTGGCCTGGGCATGATCGGCGGCGAACACCTGGCCCTGGCCGTGGGCGACTTCGCCTTTATGGGTTCGTCAATGGGCAGCGTCTATGGCGAGAAGATGTCGCGTGCTGCCGAGCGTGCTGCCGACCTGGGCATTCCCATGCTGACGATCAACACATCAGGCGGAGCGCGTCAGCAAGAGGGAGTGATCGCCCTCATGCAAATGGCCAAAGTGACGATGGCCCTCACCCGGCTATCTGAGGCGGGACAGCCGCATATCGCGCTGCTGATAGACCCGTGCTACGGTGGTGTCACCGCATCCTACCCCTCGGTGGCTGACGTGATCATCGCCGAGCCAGGGGCGAACATCGGCTTTGCCGGCAAACGCCTGATTGAGCAGATCATGCGCCAGAAATTGCCCGCCGGGTTCCAGACTGCTGAGTTTATGCTGGAGCACGGCATGATTGATATGGTCGTGGAGCGCAACCTGCTCCGCGATACCATCGGTCGGCTGATTCGACTCTACGGTGCGCGCCGCCATCCGGTCGCACAGCGCGATCCGGTCGAGGAGCTGATCGGTGCAATCCCCTACCTGAATGGTCGAGCGTAGCGCATCTTACATATGGACGAAACGACACACCCCCATCCCACAGAGACGCCGGAACTTACGCCCTGGGATCGCGTACAACTGGCCCGCCACCCGCAGCGCCCCCACACGCTCGACTATATCGCCGCCCTCTGCGAAGATTTTGTTGAGTTCCACGGAGATCGTCGCTTTGGCGATGACCCTGCGATTGTGGGCGGAATTGCCACCTTTAACCAGCGCACGGTAATGGTGATCGGCCATCAGAAGGGTAGCGATACCCGCGAAAATATGAAGCGAAACTTCGGGATGTCGCACCCCGAAGGCTACCGCAAGGCCCAGCGACTCATGCGTCAGGCTGAGAAGTTTGGGATGGCGGTGATCTGCTTCGTTGATACGCCCGCTGCCGACCCCAAGAAGGAGTCTGAGGAGCGCGGTCAGGGTAATGCCATTGCTGAGAGCATCCTGGTAATGACCAACCTGCGCGTGCCGATTGTCGCCGCCGTGATCGGCGAGGGTGGCAGCGGTGGTGCTTTGGCGATCAGCGTCGCGGATCGCATCCTGATGCAAGAGAACGCCATCTTCTCGGTGGCCCCCCCCGAGGCGGCAGCCTCTATCCTCTGGCGTGATTCGGCCAAGGCACCCGATGCCGCCCGCGCCCTCAAACTTACCGCCCGCGATCTCTACGAACTGCGTATTATTGACGAGGTCGTCCCCGAGCCGGTTGGCGGTGCCCACCAGAGTCCGCAGGAGGCGATCACCGCCCTCGGTGCGCGCATCCGCGCACACCTCGATACGATCTCACAAATCGAGATCCCCGCACTGCTTAAGCAGCGCTACCAGAAGTACCGCGTTATCGGCCAGTACGCTGAGGCTGGAAGGTGATCGGGCAGGATTCCGCCACCGTCCGATCCCCATTCCCCAATACAGCTCCCCGGAAGTTCGCACGGGGTTGTGGAGCCGGTGGCCGGTGGCCGGTGGCCGGTGGCCGGTGGCCGGAACCCGGCTCCCGGAACCCGGCTCCCGGCTCCCGGCTCCCGAATCACCGCAGATGAGTCTCGTTGTCGCGTTTGGCAATCCAGTCTACGATGAGATTACCACTCCGGTTCTCACAACCCCTGGCCGGGTTCTTTCGGGTTGCTCGACAAATGCCTGCCTCGCACTGGTTCGCCTCGGTCGCCAGGCTGCACTTGTTGGTCGCATTGGCCACGATCTTCAGGATCGGTTCATCACCGAAATGACCAGGTTCGGGGTCACATCCCACACATCGGCGGATCTCCACACAGGTGGATTCCGCCTTGTCTATGATCGGCGTGGGGATCGTACCCTTGATGTGCTGGGGGTCGCTGGCCCCATCACCGAAGTTCCATCTGTCTGCACTGATGCGCTGGCGATCCTGATCGGCCCTGTCTTGCAGGAAACTCCGCTCGCTCTGATTGAGGCGATCCAGCAGGTGAGTTCCGCCCCTCTCTTCCTTGATCCCCAGGGCATGTTGCGGCGTATCGGCACTGATGGACGGATTGAACATTATCTGCCAGATAACATACGCGCTGTCGCTCGCCGATGTACGGTCATTAAAGCGAATGAGCTAGAGACGCATGTGCTTACGGGGATTGATCCTCGGGCAGATGCTGTCGGTGCTGCGCGGGCCTTGCGTGCCCTGGGCTGCTCTATCGCCATCGTAACCCTTGCGGAAGCGGGATCATGTATTGACGATGGGGTACGGCAGTTCGCGATCCCGGCGTATGCAACCGAGGCGCGTGATCCGACGGGCGCGGGGGATACCTACATGGCCGGGTTTATCCACGCATACCTGGATGATCCTGATAACCTCTATCGCGCCGGGTGTATGGGAGCCGCAGTTGCCTCGATCTGGATTGAACATACTGGCCCGGAGGCTCCGATTACCGTGGAGGAGGTTACGCGGCGATTAGATACGCTGCTCTCGTTGTGAGGATAAGGGGTAAGATTCTATGGTGCCGATCCTAGCGCGTGTCCGTCAATCCTACGAGCAGGTAACGCTCCCGCTCGGGCGTATCTGCGCACGCGCTGGCTTAACCGCAAATATGCTCACCTATCTGAGCCTCGCCCTGAGTGTTGGTGCCGGTTATCTGATCGCACACGCCCTGTTCTGGTGGGGTGTCCTCGTCATCCTCCTGGTTGGCCTGGCCGATATGCTTGATGGCGCAACAGCGCGAGCAACCGGGACAGCGAGCCAGTATGGGACAGTTCTCGATCACATCACTGATCGCTACGCTGAGTTTTTTATCTTCGCGGGCGTGCTGCTCTCTGGGACGGTTGCGCCGATCTGGGTACTGTTTGCGCTCTTTGGGATGGTGATGGCAAGTTATGTGCGTGCCAGGGCGGAATCTACCGGTAAAATTACATCCTGTAATGTGGGGATTGCTGGTCGTCAAGAGAAGCTCGCCCTGCTGATCTGCGGGCTTCTGGCACAGCCACTGCTTCCGCAGCGACAAGTTCTCGAATGGGCAGTTATTATCGTCGGTATCGCCTCACACATCACCGCATTCCAACGCATGCGCTATACTCGCCAGATGCTCATGCAGGCAGATCTTCCTCATGAAGTACACGAAAACTGAACCTGATCTTATATTTCGCTCTGCGGAGGTTTCCTATGTCACTGACCTACACCGAAGTTGAGTACGTCGCCCGCCTGGCCCGCCTGCGCCTTAGCCCGGATGAGCTTGAGCAGATGCGCGGCCAACTCTCGCATATCCTAGACTATATCGCCATGCTTCAGGAGGTAGACGTAAGCGGCGTCCCCACCACATCTCAGGTGACGGGCCTCGTGAGTGTGATGCGTCCTGATGCTGTCATCGGCAAACTCACGCCGGAAGAGGCGCTGGCAAACGCACCTGATTCGCAGGACGGTATGTTTCGCGTGAAGGCCGTCTTCGAGTAGTCACCGTCTGCAACACTCACCCTTGCTGCCATCGTCATACTGCCTAGATATGTGCCGGTGTTGCTCGTAATGTTTACGGGCCTCTGGTTAGGAAAGGGCGAGACGATGTATAACGGCAATGGCAATGGGAGCTATAACGGCAACGGCAACTACACCAGCGTCGGTGGGTTCCGGGTCAAACCGATCTACCTCTACGTCGCAGGAATCATCGCCGTCGTCGTGGCGATCTACTTTGTGATGAGGTTTCTGGATACAAGTCTGGTGATGCACTTCGGTGCCTTCGCCGGTGCGCTTCTGATCGTGGCGAACCTGCGCGAGCTGATCGGGATGTCATCTTCCCAGCGTGGCAGCACCGCGCTGCTCAACCTGCTCGTGGGCGGCGGACTCATCTGCGCGTGGTTGGCCCAGTTCTTTGGCCTGCTGCTCTGGATCCCGGCGCTGCTCCTGGTCGGCATTGCCACCCCGTTGATTATGGGCCGGGCGAACGTCTATGGCACCTATATCACCACGGCTCGTGGTGCGATTGATGGCCTGCGTCGCACAGTCATGAAGTAGCTCTGTTCGCGCACAAAGCAAAAACGAGAGGGGGCGGCATTGCCGCCTCCTCTCGTTTTATATGTCCCAGCAGGCAATTCCCCCTACACCTCCATCACCACCGGCAGCACCATTGGGCGGCGCTTTGTCTCGCGGTAGAGGTATTCACCCACCACGTCTTTGATCTTGCGGCTGACAAACTGGCTGTCGCCCTGGATGGAGCCCCCGCCGTTCTTATTCGTCAGTGCCGCCCGCACCGTCTCCTTGGTTGACTCGATCAGATCCTGGCTCTGGCGCATGTAGACAAAGCCGCGTGAAACCACGTCCGGCCCGGCTACCAGTTCGCCTGTGGTGCCGTCAATGCTCACCACCACGATCAGCATGCCGTCCTTGGCCAGCATCTGGCGGTCGCGCACCACCACATTCCCCACATCCCCCACCGTTGTCCCGTCCACATAAATATAGCCAACCGGAGCTTTGCCCGTGACCTTGCCGAAGCCAGGGCCAAACTCCATGATCGTGCCGCCCTCGGCGATCAGCACATTCTCATCGGTGTACATACTGCCGAGGCTGGTGGCCAGTTTGCGGTAGAGCATCACGTGGCGGTAATCGCCGTGGAAGGGCACCACGAAGTCGGGGCGGAGCAGGGCCAGCACCAGTTTCAGCTCCTCCTGGGCAGCGTGTCCCGAAACGTGAACCTGAGCCTGGTTGCCATAGATCACATCGGCACCCAGGCGGAACAGATTGTTGATCACCCGGCTGACCGACACCTCGTTGCCAGGGATGGGCGTGGCCGAAACTACCACCGTATCGCCCTGCTTAACCTTGACGTTCGGGTAGTCGCGGTTGGCCATGCGGTTCAGGGCCGCCATCGGCTCGCCCTGACTACCCGTGCAGACAATCGCGATCTGGTCATCGGGGTAGGCATTCATCTCGTGGGGACGGATAACCGTACCCCCGGCGGCGTGGAGAAAGCCCATTTCAAGGGCGATGCGCGTATTATTCTCCATACTGCGCCCGAGCAAGAGAACCTTACGACCATATGCCTCCGCCGACTCGATCACCTGCTGGACACGGCTAATGTTCGAGGCGAAGGTAGCCACAATCACGCGACCGGGGGCCACGGCAAAGATGTTATCGAACGCCTCCCCCACGCTGGTTTCGCTGGGGGTGTAGCCTTTGCTCTCCACACGCACACAATCCGTGATCAGCGCCAGCGGCTTGCGCTGACCCAACTCGGCAAGCTTCACCAAATCGGTCGGCTTCCCGTCCACCGGCGTATGATCCAGCTTCCAGTCCGTCAGGTAGATCACCAGACCACCGGCGCAGGTGATGGCAAAACCAACCGCGTCGGGGATCGAGTGCGCGATATGGAATGGCTCGATGGTGAACCCGCCAATCTGGAAGGGCGTCTTATCATCAATCGTGATCTGATTGACCTTATCGAGCAGGCGGTGTTCCTTCAGCTTATTGCCAAGGATACCGTGGGTGAGTCGGGTGGCGTAGACCGGCGGGAAGCCAAGGTCGGCGGAGAGATGGGGCACGGCACCGATATGATCCTCGTGACCGTGGGTGAGCAGGATCGCCTTGATCTTATCGGTTTTCTCACGCAGGTACGTAATGTCGGGTAGCACCAGGTCAACGCCGAGCATCTCGGCCTCGGGAAACATCACGCCGCAGTCGAGGATAAGGATTTCGTCCCCATACTCAAGCACCCACATGTTTCTCCCCACCTCACCGGCACCGCCGAGGGGCAGGATGCGGATTCGCTGTTTTGCCATAATCTTCTTTCTGGGATTGAGCACAACGCTCATAACGGCCACGTCGCTACCCGCAGGGCGGGCCGACGCAGCCTAGCTGCTTTCACTGACTTATAGACAGAGCGCCCTTACGACAGGCGGCTCCAAGCGACACCATACAGCGACATCGTGAGTGATGCCACTCCCTATGAGCTTATACGGTGGCAAGCACCGTTTTTTACACGGCAACAACGGTATGCTGGCGGATTGCGCTCAGTAGATCGGCGCGATCCTCAAGACCAGCATAGACGGGCAGACGCCTGCGGCCATACGCCTGACGGTGCAGAAATCGCAGGAGCGGGTTCGCAATGTGGGCGGTAGCATCCTGGTTGAACAGAATCTCGTCCAGAGGCTCGTCGCCGTCTTCATCGGCGGAGCGAATGCCGGTCACCGCCGACCAGGGGCAGAAGATCACAATCCCGAGTGATTCGAAGTGCAGTCCATCGTCGTCGGGGGTATAGGCCGCAGACCATTCCTCAAGCAGGTTCCAGATCAGCAACGGCGTCGCGACAATCAGCACAAGCATAAGCAGAGCCGGTACCACCTGACCGACTCCAAGGCCAGCGTCCAGGCTCGCCTGGAGGGATGACCAGAATTGCGTCGGGTTATAGGTGAGTTTCAGCGTACTTGCGAAACTCCACAGGGCGAATGTCCAGATCAGCAATGCGCCCACCAGCAGCACGAGCGACGTGCGGCGACCGGCGGGCGAGAGTCTATATGTCTTCATGAAAAATCGCCTAGTGAGGGCCGGCTAGGGCGGGCCTCGCCCGTCCTGAAGCCTGCCCTTTCCTGGAAAATACCGCACCCTATTTAGAACATACGCATCTGCTCAGGAGGCCGATCATCTACAGGCTTTGGCTGCTCTGGCGCAGGCTTCGCGGCAACATGTTCAGCCTCCGCACGAGCGAGGATCGCGGGCAGGCTGCGAAAGTCGGCCTCGATAAGCGGGCGATTCTGCGGCTGGTGCAGGGCGGCGGCTGGATGCATCATCGGTACAATCAAACGGCTGCCCACCTTTCGGGGCTGACCGTGGATACGCATAATTCGCTCGCCGGGCAGGAACAGGCTCATCGAAAAACGCCCGAGGGTGACGATCACCGGAGGGTTAATCGCCTCGATCTGGCGGAACAAGTATGCTTCAGTGCATGTCGCAATCTCAGCGGGTTCCGGATCGCGGTTATTGGGCGGGCGACACTTCACCACATTACCGATGAAGACATCGGCACGGGCGAGGCCGGCCATACCGAGCAGATCCTCAAGTAGTTGGCCGGATGCACCGACAAAGGGGCGGCCCTGACGATCTTCGTTGTAGCCCGGCCCCTCGCCAATCAACATGATCTTTGTATCAGCGGGGCCTTCACCGGGAACTGCATGCGTTCGCCCGGCGGCAAGACCACACAGCGTGCAGCTCCGCACCTCTTGGGCGATCATCTGGATGCTCTCGGCAGACACGAGTCAAACGCTCACTTTCAGCACAAACCATCGTCTCATCTGCTTTCATTATACCTTATGAGCAGGCTCACGCACAAGAGATGAAAGCCGCCAGAGGTCTGCTATACTGACGGTATCACGGTTCCACGGCTCATTGGAAGGAAATTTTATATGACCATCACAAAAATCACTACAAATGTCCTATACTGCCCATGTGAGTACAAGTGAACGATCCCGTCACCCACGAGCTTTTCACATTCTGTAGAAGATGGAGTACACCATGATCATCGCTGGCGTTGTCTTTCTGGTCATTGCCGTGATCTGTTTCTTCGTCGCCCGCTCAAATACCAATGCCCTTGACGCGATGAATGCGACCGATACCTACACGGCCCAGGATTTGAGTGAGGCGTACAAGAAAATTGCCGCTAACGTCGGTGCGGACGCACTGGTATTGCCCTGTGAAATTACAGGCAGCATTGAATGTTCCACTCCGCTCACCGCCCCGATTTCCAAAAATCCCTGCGTGGCCTACACCTACACTCAGACACGTGAGTACGAGGAGCGGGTAACGAAAACCAACGATGAGGGGAAGAAGGAGACGACGGTAGAGCGGCGCAGTGAGCAGATGAAGAGCGATGATCGACGGATGAACTTCTATGTGCGCGACTCTACTGGGCGCACGCTGGTGTTACCCGAGGGTGCCGAGCTTGATCTTGCCGAGAGCGGCAACCGCTTTGATACGGTGCAGCAGCCCTGGTCGGGACAGACCCACCCGCTCGGCATGCGCCACGTCGAGCAGAGCCTGGCGCCGGGTACATCGGTCTACATTCTGGGCTGCGCCGTGGATCATAAAGGCGTCCCGGCGATTGCCCGCCACCCTACCGATACGGATCATCGCTTTATGGTGAGCCGCAAGAGCGAGCGCGAGTTGGCCGACGCGGCGGCGGCATGGGCGAGCTATATGAAGTACGCCGCCATTGCCTCCGTAATCCTCGGCGTAATCCTAACGATTGTGGGACTGATCGCCGGATAGGGGTCAGGGGTCAGGGGTCAGGGGTCAGGGGTCAGGAGGCAGAGCGCCTTGTTTTCGGGTGATATGACCAGCGAAGCTGGTCATATCACCCGATTCTATTATCCGGCCCGCTCTCTCCCGTAGGCCACGATCTCGTCGAGGAAGCGTGACGGCTTGAGGATCTGGCCACGGTTGCGGCCCGGTGCCCAGGAGAGGTAGAGCCGCTCGGCGGCGCGGGTGAGCGCCACGTAGCAGAGCCTGCGCTCCTCCTCGATGCCGTCGGGCGTCCCCAGGCTGCGCTCATGGGGCAGGGTGCGCTCCTCTAGGCCAGTCACAAAGACAAAGGCCCACTCCAGACCCTTGGCGGCGTGGATGGTAAGCAGTTGCACCTGATCGCGCTCGCTCTCCTTCTCATCAGCATTGGTGAGCAGGGCGATCTCCTGGAGCATGCTCGACAGACTCTCGTGTTCTTCAGCGGCGACCATCAATTCCTGGAGGTGGCCACGAGCGTCGGGCAGATCCTCGGGACTGATCCGGTTCTCCAGGGCGGCCATGTAGCCGCTCTGCTCCAGCACATCGGCCAGCAGGTGATCGGGCGAGGCCGTACCCGTCGCCATACGTCGCCAGCGGGAGAGCATGGATGCCATACGTTTGGCTCCCTCGGCAGCCTTTGGCGAGAGTAGCGCGATGGCATCGGGACGGTTTAGGGCATTAGAAAGGGAAATATCGTTCTGGGCGGCAAAAGCGGAGAGGCTGGCAATAGCCTGAGCGCCCAGGCCACGGGTCGGCACATTGATGATCCGTACCAGACTGAGGTTATCGGCTGGATTGGCAATAGCCCGCAGGTAGCAGAGCGTGTCCCGTACCACGGCCCGGTCGTAGAATCCGACACTGCCGCGCACACTATAGGGAATTTTGGCGTGGCGCAGGGCAGCCTCGATGATACGGCTCATATGGCGAGTGCGATAGAGGACGGCGATCTCGCGTAAGTGGCGGCCCTGCCCGTGCAGTTCGTTAATGCTGCGGGCGAGTTGCTCGGCCTCCTCACGCCCATCCTTTGACTCATGGATCAGCACACAGCGTTCGCCGGGAGCCGTGGTACCGGCGGCGCGCAGGGCCATAGGCGCAATCGCTTGACTGTGGCGGATCACGGCAAAAGCGGCGTCGAGGATGGGCTGGCGCGAGCGGTAGTTGGTAGACAGTTCGATCACCTGAGACTCAGGGAAGTCGTGGGCGAAGCGGGTGATAATGCTGTGATCGGCGTTGCGGAAGCCGTAAATGCTCTGCATGCCGTCGCCAACCACAAATAACGAGCGAGGACGCCCGCTCGCCGGGCGGGTGAGTAGCTCGATCAAGGCATGCTGGCTGGGGTCCGTGTCCTGATACTCGTCCACCAGCACATGATGCCAGCGATCCTGGATCTGTTCCAACACATCGTGGTGTTCGGTGAGCAGGCGGTGAGTCAGCAGAATCATGTCATCGAAGTCGAGGGCGTTAGCCTGCTCCAGAGCGCGCTGGTAGCGGCGGTAGCAGCCGGCCACAAAGCGATCCACCGGGTCGGGCGAGAAGCGGGCCATAAGTCGTGGGGTAAGCAGGCGGCTCTTGGCCCGCGAGATACGGCGCAGCACCTCGTCGGGTTCCAGGAGCATGGGCGGGCGCTCAGTGGCGGCGTCGAGGGCTGCCGTGGCCAGTTGGAGTTGATCATCACCGGCGTAGATACTAAAGTCGGCGGTGTAGTTCCCAATACGCCCGGTAATCTGCTCGCGCAGGATGCGGGCGCAGACAGCGTGGAACGTACCGGCCACCAAGCCACGCGACTTACCGCCGAGCTGGGCGCGCAGGCGCTCGCGCATCTGTTTGGCCGCCTTATTGGTGAAGGTGAGGGCCAGAATCTGGGTGGGCTTGGCACCCGCCCCGATCAAATGGGCGATACGCAGGGTTAGCACGCGGGTTTTACCGCTGCCTGCGCCAGCGCGCACGAGGACAGGGCCAATCGGGGCGATCACCGCCGCCCGCTGTTCGGGGTTAAGTCCTCTGAGTGCGTCCATAGTACGATTGCGGATTGCGGATTGCGGATTGCAGATTGCGGGAACATCCGGCAATCTGCAATAGCGAGAAGGGACACATCATACCACAGGCATTGCCAGTTGCCGATTGCGGGAACATTCGACCAGGGCTGGTGCAAAATCAGCCTTGGCCCCCTCACCCCCTGCCCCTCTCCCACCGGGGGAGAGGGGAGATTCTGCACCAGGATGCGTCCATCAGCCCTGCATCCGGCAATCTGCAATCTACAATCTACAATCGCTAAAACGGCACCTCCTCCTCAGCGGCCTCGGCAGGGGCATCGGCCTGTTCGGGGCGCGGGTCGAGGAACATGACCTCCTGGGCACGCACAAATGCGCGGTAGCGGGTCTGTCCGCTCTCCTTATCAACCCAGCTATCGTTGCGCAGGTTGCCGACCACCCGGACGCGGCGGCCCTTGTGCAAGTACGTGTTGCACAGTTCGGCGAGGTGTTCCCAGGTCTCAATGTGAGTCCAGTCCGTCTCGTAGAGCCGGATTCCCTGTGCGTCTTGGCCGCTGATGCGATTGGTGGCCAAGCTAAAGCGGCAGAGGGCTTTTCCGCTCGACAGAAAGCGCATCTCCGGGTCGGCACCTAGCCGGCCAATGAGCTCGACATGGTTCAGGGTTCCCTTGACTGCGTTCACGGTGATTCTCCTGTAGATAGGCCAGCATTTTCGTCGGCCCCCGTGGGCCGATACGGCTATCGGCGTCGCTATCTGTACCGGGCGAGGACGGGGGAAAGTTACGCACCCTTTTGCGCCCTCCTTTACGCGGACGTATAATGAGCTTGCGTGATTTCGTACCACACGAGCAACCTAGCGATGCAACCAACAACGATGGCTGCCCTGCTTGATCTGAGCCGCCTCGTCTGTGCGTCTCTTGATATGAGAGAGGTGCTTGACCGGGTGATTGCGGCTGTCGCCGACCTGAGCGCGGCCGAAGAGATCTCGATCATGTTGCTCGACGATAGCGGCGATCATCTGAAGATCGTCGCCTCGCAGGGGATTAACCCACAAATCTGTGAGCGCCTGCGGCTGCGGGTGGGCGAGGGGTTCGCGGGATGGGCGGTACTGCACGGTCAGTCAATCCAGGTGGCGAACCCCGTCAGCGACCCGCGCTACGCACATATTGTGCCTGATACGCGACGGTTGCTCTTCTCGCTGCCGCTGCGTGTTCACGACCGTACCCTCGGCGCACTTAACTTAGCTCGGCGATTCACCTCCGAGCCGTTTAGCCCCGATGTGGCCCAGGTAATCGAAATCTTTGCCGGCCACGCCGCGATTGCGATCTCGAACGCGGACGCTACCTCTGCTCTGCGCTACGCGGTTGCCCGCGAGCAACGCTCGCACGACCTGACGACCGCCCTCAGTCAACTGGCTAACGCCTGTAACGCCATGATTGACCAGGATCGGGTACTCGACTTCATCCTTGAGCAGTTGGCCCGCTTTGTGTCCTACGACTCAGCCGGGGTTTTTCTCTTTCACGATGAACAGTATGCCCGGCTCGTGGCGGGGCGCGGCTATCACCACCAGCCCGACCAGATCTTCGTCCTCACGACCGGGCCGGGTTCGCCTGTCTGGGTGGTCGAGCATGACCAGCAGGCCACCTACATCCCCGATGTCCAGCAGATTGCCGATTGGCAGAACATGTCCGACAGCGAGACCATCCGGGCCTGGATTGGTGTGCCCTTGGTGGTTAACGAGGACACCATTGGTGTGATGACGATTGACAAGTGGACTCCCAACGCCTTCAATGTCGCCGATGTCCAGGTGGCCCAGATGTTTGGCGATCACATGGCCGTCGCGATCAATAACACCCGGCTGCTGCGCGAGGCTAAGGCCAGATCCAGCCAACTCCAGGTGATCCACCAACTGAGCGAGCGATTGAGTGCAATCAGCGATGTGCAGACCCTCCTTGATGAGGTGGCGGGCCTGCTCCACCGCACCTTTGGCTACTACCAGGTGGGAGTTGCTCTCGTGGAGGGCGATTATCTGGTACTGAAGGCGGCGCGGGGCATCGTGAACGATGTCTCCGAGTTTGGCTCGTTTATGAGCAGTCGCATGACGAGTGGACTCACGGGCTGGGTGGCCCGCCACGGCGAGACGCTGCTGGTCAATGATGTCTCGAAGGACTCGCGCTACGTTGCGGTGGATGGCCTGAACGACACACGTTCGGAACTCGTTGTGGCAATCCGGCAGGGCCAGACGATCTTGGGCATCATTGATATTGAGGGCAATATCAGCGGAAGTTTTAATCAGAGCGATGTTTACCTCGCCGAGTCGCTGGCCGGGCAGGTGGCGGTGGCATTGGCAAACATTCTACGCTACGAGGAACTGCGCAGCACCCAGGAGCATCTGCTGCACAGCGAACGGCTGCATGCCCTGGGAGAACTCGCCAGCGGAATCGCCCACGATTTTAATAATTTACTGGCAAGCATCCTTGGTCACGCCCAACTGCTGATTGACCAGACGCAGGAGCCGACAACCGCCGAGGGGCTGCGGATCATCGAGCAGGCGGCTCACAACGGTGCGGATACCGTGCGCCGCCTCCAGAACTTCGCTCAGACAAACCGTTCGCTCCCGACCGAAGAGGTGCGAATTGATGAGATTATTATCGAGAGTCTGGCGATCACCCGACCACGCTGGCGCGACAGCATGCAGAGCCAGGGGCTTCAGATGCGGATCATCCGTACCCTTGGCGACCTGCCACCAATGGTAGGAGACGGCCCGGCATTGCGGGATATGGTGACGAATTTGATCCTCAACGCCCTAGACGCCATGCCCGATGGCGGCGAATTGCGCCTGCGCACGGCGCTGCTGCATGATGACGATGGCCCCACAGCCCTGATCGAAGTGACCGACACAGGCGTGGGTATGAGCGCCGACGTGCGGCAGCGTATCTTCGACCCCTTCTTCACAACCAAGGGAGCCAGCGGCACCGGCATGGGCCTCGCGATGGCCTACGGCATCGTGCAGCGTCACCAAGGCAGCATCAGCGTCGAGAGCGTGCCGGGACACGGGAGTACCTTCCAGGTTCGGCTACCGGTGCGCAGCCTCGCTCCGCGTGCGTTCACACAGCCAATTCCAGAAGTGGTTGTGCCAGCCCACGCGATGCGTATTGTGGTGGTGGAGGATGATGATGCCGTGCGCCGGGTGCTGGCACAGATCTTGCGCAAGGTTGGTCATGATGTTGTTGATATCGCTTCAGGCCGCAGCGCAATTGAACTGATGGCAAACGAGCGGTTCGATCTACTTTGCACCGATCTAGGCATGCCAGAAATGTCGGGGTGGGATCTGATCTCCCATGTTCGTGCCACATACCCCTGTATGATGACGATTCTGATTACCGGCTGGGGTGAGCAGATCAACGCTGACGATGCTCGCCTGCGCGGCGCGGATGCGGTTGTCGCAAAACCGTTCGACGCCACGCGCTTACGCCAGATGATCGCGGATCTTCAGCGGCAGCGTGTCAGACATATTAACGGTAGCTCCCCGTGCATGCTAACATCAACGGTGCGACGATGAAGGTGCTGCGGGAGCGAGCAGTATGGCATGCAGCAGGTGGACAGATGGCGCGCATGGCATCGCTGCTGCTTCTTATCGGGCTGCTCGCAATGGGCATAACCGTCGCCGCCATTGCCATCCAGGTTCAGCGCGACGAGACACACAACGCGGATCAGCTGCTTGTCATCGCGCCCGATCTGCCGTCCGCCGCTCTGATTGACCATAGCTTCGACCTCTACCGGCGGGGCTACGCAGTGCGACTGGCGTTGGCTGGGCCGGGGCGCGGGCAGGCCAGAACCGATCTGATCGCCCTCGGGATGCCCGAGTCTGCCATCACGATCATCGCCGAGGGCGAGTCCCTGTTCGACGCCCTCGCCGCAGCCCGCAGCGGTGGTGCGCAGAGTGTGCTGGTAGCGAGCGCCCCCGCCGACCAGTTGTTAAGCCTGAAGGTGGCGCACGACCAGGGTCTGCGGGCATACGGTACACCGACGCCGACAGCGGTGTTGGATCTTCTTGATGTGCTGCGTGCTGCACTCGACTACTGGCGCTATGTCTTTTTTCAGGCGTGATTGATAGAGAGATCAAACCCCGCCGGAGGATCTTGAAAATCTACGATTCCTACGCCCCGATCTACGATGCCATCGGCCAAGGCGCGTTCGCGGAGGGTCTGACGGCGCATATTTTGGGGTCGCTGGCAGAGCCGCCCCGCCGTGCGCTAGATCTGGCCTGCGGCACGGGGGCGGCCGCCCTGACCCTAGCGACGGCTGGGGTGCAGGTAGTGGGGGTGGATTGTTCGTCGGCGATGCTGCGGATCGCTCGCGCCCGTGCCCGTGATCGCGGCCTGTCGGTACGCTGGGTGTCCGCCGATATACGCAGCCTGAGTCGGCGCTCGGCAACGCACGATGCACTCCGCCCGGCATCCTTCGACCTGATTACATGCCTCTACGATAGCCTTAACTACCTCAGTGCAGCGCACGACCTCGCGACGGTCTGCGCGGGCGCGGCCCGCCTGCTCCGCCCCGGCGGTCGGTTTGTGTTTGATCTCAACACGATTTATGAGTTCGAACACTGGGACGACACCGACCAGGTTGTCTTCGATTCACCCAACCTGCTGGTCTACAATCAACTGAGCTACGATGCCGAGCATCGTATCGCCAGGGGGCGGATCGTTTGGTTTGTGCGCGAGATTGACCGCTGGTGGCGCGGCGAGGAGATTCACCACGAGCGTGCGTGGGACGACAACGAGGTAGTGGCGGCGCTGGAGGCAGCGGGGCTACAGGTGACGGCGCGGCGCACGCCAACCTGGGAGCCAGCGCCTGCCGAGGCGCACCGGGTGGTGTATGAGGCGACCTGTGTGGCGGCAATCACGTAAAAGGGGGCTGGGCAGGCGGCAATCTGAGGATTTTGCAACAGCTCAAGGCTAAAGTTCTTAGACAATACGACAGAAGTAACGCTGTCACACCGAGCGAAGCGTCCCGGCAGCGATATGAGCTGTCGGGACGCTTCGCTTAGCGCCGGTTACGTTGTGTGGAAACCGTTACTCCAGCACAAAGAGCAATTGTCCTTCCTGAACAATATCGTTCAGTTTGACACAGACCTCGGCAATCCGACCATCAAAGGGGGCGAGAATGGCATTCTCCATTTTCATCGCCTCCAGATTCGCCACTTCCTCGCCTTTATGGACAACATCGCCAACGTGGATTGGCCCGCGTTGCGGGTTGCCGATCCGCCACACATTGCCGTTAATCTGGGCACCGATATGACGTGTACCCTGAGCGAGTCGAATCTCAACCTTTTTGGCCCGGGGCGTCGCAACGGGGTAGACGCGGGTCACATTATTGACCTTGGTCACCACGTGGATCATGCCTTCGTGTTCGGCACCAACCGACACCAGTTCAACACAATAGGGCTTGCCATCGAGCTGGAAATCAACCTTCTGACCAGAGCGTTGCAGGCCATAGCGCCAGATATCCGTCGGCAGCACGAGCGGGGCCATGCCATACTTCTCGCGGAACTCAATGAAGCTGAGGGCGTCCTTGGGGTGCATCAGATACAGGACAAACTCCTCCTCGTTCGGCGCACGGCCCAGAGCATCCGTCAGGGTCTGACGAAGCTTGGTGAGGTCGTCCTCCTTGAGCGTATCAAGGGGGGAGAGATCGGTTCGCCCCTGAATCTTCGCCTCCCACTCATCGCCGAAGGCACTCTCGTAGACCCAATCGGCGGGCCAGCCGACCGGTAGCCTGCCATAGTGTCCCACCAGCAGACTCTTGAAGTCGCCGGGTGCGCTGCGGAAGAGCTGCAACAACTCGTCCTGCTCCGCATCGGTCATGGCCTCAATATCCTGATCCTGCTCCTCGACAAACTTACTGAGCAGCGCAATCAGGCGTTTGACACCAACTTCACCGCGTTCCTTGGCGTAGCGGTTGACGATCCCGCTACAGGTAACCCAGGTGATCTGGGAGCCAGGGGTGACGTCAAAGTAGCACACGATCTGGTTATAGAGCGACATCACGCGCAAGATCGCGGGCATCAGGTGGAAGAATCCGCCCTTTTCAGCCTGCTCAAACGAGCTTGGGAAGGCTCCACCCGGCATACGATGCTTGGTGACGCCGTGGTCATACCCCTTGAAGGGCGACTCGGCCCACTCGTAATGGCCGATCCACTCGCGCACCTTCTCATTCGCCATCTCGGCGGCGGGCCGGTTGAGGTTCACGCGGATGCCACTCTCCTCAAAGTACGCCTGTACCCCCAGAATGGGCGGGTGGCCGTAGAAGCGCACCATGGCGTCCTCTTGGACATCAACGATCTTCGCGCCGGCCTGAGCAGCGGCAAACAGCGCGGGAAGGGCCAACCCATCAGTGACATGGCGATGGTAGTGGATCAGCAACTCGGGGTAGTGCTGCTTGATCGTCGTCACCAACTGGCCGATCCGCACCGGGTTTCCGACCCCGGCCATGTCCTTAATGCACAGGATGATCTCATCAACGCCACCGCACAGGGAGACGATTTCGCGCACCACGCCCAGGTAGTACGCATCAGTGGCCCAGTCGGCCACCGTGAACGAGATCGCCGGCTCAAACAGACGCCCGCGATTCATCACCGTCTCGGCCACCGTCCGCATGTTGCGTATGTCGTTGAGAAACGAGAAACAGCGCCAGACATCAATATCAACCTGCGAGACGGCGCGCTCGATCACGTTCTTGGGGTAGGGCCGATAACCCCACAGATTCGTCTCGCGTACCAGGGTTTGCAGCAGCACATTCGGCATCAGCTTCCGCAGATCCTGCACCTCCTCGAAGGGGCTCTCGCGGCGGTTCATAATCCCGACGTGCCAGCGGGCTCCGCCGTGACACTCGGCACTAAACAGGCCCATGCCATTGAATATCGGGGCCAGGGTTTTCAGATCGTAGCTCCGATGGCGATTCTTGAAGTCGGACTGTCCGGAGTCACGCATGCTCACCGAGGTAAGACAGACGCCCGGCAAATCACGCACGGCCTGGACAATTTCTCGCGCCGTCATACCGGGCCGAACGAAGATATACTCTCCCAGAGAGCTCGTGGGCTGGGATGGGTTGCTCGTCATGATCACTCCTCCTTACATCCATCCCTGTGTACCCAGGGCAGAAATCTCGGCCACATAGCGGGCGACCCGGAGCATCTCATCCTCGCTGGTACTCTCCCGAAAACCGGAGACAAGCTCGGGCATATGCTGCTCGATAAATTTGGTCGAGAAATCGCCACTGATAAACTTGGGATGCCTGATGATGCTCAACAGCAGCGGCGCGAGGGTCTTGATACCCTCAATCCGCAAATCCCCGGTGATGGCCCGATCCATCACCCGAAGCGCATCGGCCCGGTCGGTGCCCGAGGTCATCAAGAGCATAAAGAGCGAGTCGTAGTAGGGCGGAATATCCTCACCCTCCGCTGCGCCAAGGAGAACCCGCACTTTCGGGCCCATCGGGGCGCGCAGGCGAGTAATCGTGCCGAACGAGGGGCCAAAGGTCTTGGGGTCCTCAGCGTTCAGCCGCACCTCAAGTGCCCAGCGGTTGGGGACAACATCGAGTTGTTTGATCGGCAAGGGCTTACCCTCGGCGACATCGAGCATAATGCTGACAATGTCCAGACCGGTGATCAACTCGGTGATCCCATGCTCAACCTGGAGGCGGGTATTGACCTCCAAAAAGTAGAAACTCTGGGTGGAAGGCTCGAAGATAAACTCGACCGTGCCCGCTGAGGTGTAGCCGATCCGGCGCATCAGGCGCGCTGCGGTGACACAAATCTCCTGGCGCAGGTCGTTTTCGAGCGTCGAGGGTGCCTCCTCGATAATCTTCTGGTTGCGGCGCTGGAGCGTACACTCGCGCTCAAAGAGGTGAACGACGTGATGGAACTCGTCGGCCACCACCTGCACCTCGATATGCCGACCATGCTCGATATACTTTTCGACCAGAACGGTCTCGTCGCCAAATGACTTCTTGGCCTCGGAGCGAGCCTGGGCGAGTGCCCCCACGATCTGGTCAGGTTGATCAACCTTGACCATGCCCTTACCGCCGCCGCCGGAGGCTGCCTTGATCATGATCGGGAATCGAACGCCCTCGGCCTGCATCCAGTCGGTAATCTGCTCGGCGCTGGTGACATTCTCGATCCCCGGCACGGTTGGTACATTCGACTGCTTGGCGATCTCCTTAGCTCGGATTTTATCGCCCATCAGGCTGATCACCGCCGGCGTGGGGCCGATCCAGATCAGGCCGGCATCAACTACCTTCTGGGCAAACTCGGCATTCTCGGCCAGAAAACCCCAGCCCGGATGAATGGCGTTCGAGTCGCTGATCAGTGCGGCCTCGATGATCTTATCCGCATTCAGATACGACTCAATCGGCGGTGCCTCGCCGATATGGATGGCGGTATCGGCCATGAAGACGTGATAGGCAAGCCGATCAGGTGTGCTGTACACGGCAGTCGTCGGGATCTTGCGATCTCGGCACGTATGCATGATCCTGACAGCCGGGACTCCACGGTTAGCCACTAACACTTTGCGGATGCTTCGTTGCATGACAACGTTCCTTCCTGTTGTCTGATAGTGCAAATTTTCAGGGAGAGTATAGCAGATTCCCTACCCTTGGCTGTTTGGGGTAACGGAGACAAGGTTTCAGGTGCCAGGGTTCAGGTTTACGCAATACCGCAAAGGTAACCCTATGACGCATGTCACGCAGAGCGCAGCGAAGCGTCCCGGCGATCCATAAC
>CAIXLU010000525.1 GCA_903920315.1 uncultured Oscillochloris sp. | reverse complement strand
CTACGAACTGTCACGCTGAAACCTGAAACCTCGCACCTGAAACCTTGTCTCAGAACGAACGATTGGGGATGGCACAGCCATCCCCAATCGTGTTTAAAAGCTATTCGGAGTCGGCTGCGGCTGCGGCTCGTTGGTGCGCGAAATCTCCGGCTGTGAGGTTCTCGTTGGCGGCTCGGCAGTCGGCGGCTCAGCAGTCGGCGGCTCGGCAGTCGGCGGCTCGGCAGTCGGCGGCTCGGTCGTCGGCAACTCGACCGTCGGCGGTTCAGCCGTCGGCGTCGGCAACTCGACCGTCGGCGGTTCAGCCGTCGGCGTCGGCAACTCGACCGTTGGTGGTTCGGCTGTCGGCGTCGGCAACTCGACCGTTGGCGGCTCGGCAGTCGAAGTCGGCTTCTCGACCGTCGGCGACTCCACGACGACGGTAGGTTCAAACCACGGCGTATCCGTGAACACCGGGGTTAGCGGGGATGCCGTGTTGGTAAGCGTCGGCGGTGGAATGTCCGTCGGCGGCACGTTCGGCAGGTAGGTATCAGTAGCAGTTGGTACGGGGGTGTCAGTGGCGGTTGGTGTACCCGTCGGTGTTTGTGTGCTGGCAGTAGTCGCTGTGTAAGAGGGTGTCTCGGATGGCATCGTCGTGCGTGACACGATAATGGGCGGACTGAAGATCTCCGATCCACCGTCAAACAGCCCACTATCGCGCAGCAGATTGACACCGGCGACCGTGTAGACACTAAATATCACCAGAAGCAGCGTCAGGAGGCCAAGGTAAATCCCTCGGTCACGCGGGGTGAGGCCCGCAAACCAGCCACGTAACCCGCCCACAGAGGCAATCTGCCCAACTGGCCCCCCAACAACGACCGGCGGCGTTGAAGGGAGTCCTGAGCGCGTGTATAATGGACACCTAACGTGACCCGACGAAAGGCAAAGAGTTGCCTGATAGTCCGACCGAGTGGTCGGGATATCCTGAGCCTGCCCTGTCGCATAGCAGCGATGCTCAGGAGTAGGCGACGCAAAGCGTATCGCCTGGTTTTGTTTCAGGCCAAGGTATGGGCAGTGGCCTGACGGCTCGACCATAGTGTTTCAGAGCTCCTGCAAAGATGCGGACAGGAGTATTATAGGCTTCGGCCCTTGTAGCGTCAAAGCCGCCGGATCGTGAGCATATGCGAATCCTGATACTCTCGGATATCCATTCGAACCTGGTGGCCTTGGAGGCAGTCCTGAGCGCGGCGGGCAGCTTCAATGCCCTCTGGTGTTTGGGCGACACGATTGGTTACGGCCCGCAGCCAAACGAGTGCGTCGAACTGATGCGCCAACACGCACAGATTGCGATCACTGGCAATCATGATTTGGCAAGCCTCGGAAAGATTGACCTGCACGATTTTAACCCCGATGCGCGCAAAGCCAATATCTGGAATGGTAGCCAGCTCAAGGAGGAGAACCGTGCATGGCTGGATCCCCTCCCACCAAGCATCCACGTTGATAAGCAGTTCCTCGTAACCCACGGCAGCCCACGCGAGCCGATTTGGGAGTATCTGCTGATGCCAGAGCAGGCCGTTGCGAACTTTGAATTCTTCCCAAATCAGGTCTGCTTCATGGGCCATTCCCACGTTCAGCTTGGCTTTCGTATGCGCAGCGGCAGTGAACACGCTGAACGATTTCTCCCCGACACCGGACGCACGCTTGAGCTGAATAGCTCGACACGCTATTTTATTAACCCCGGTAGCGTCGGACAGCCCCGTGATCAAGATCCACGGGCGGCCTATGCAATGCTTGATACGGCGAACAATAGCATCCGCTTTCACCGCGTTGCCTATGATGTTACCGCCACCCAGCGCCAAATGAGAGAGTGTGGCCTGCCCGTTGCCCTGATCCGTCGCCTTGAGTACGGCATATAGCTTCAGGAGTCTCAACCCTCTCTATGCAGAAAGCTTCCGCGCCCCCTGTTCAGAATTCTGTGCGTCTGCCAATGCCGGTGATGGTGGGTGTCGGCCTCCTTCTCCTGATCAGCCTCGGTCTTACCGTTCCCTTCGACCCAACCTGGTGGCAGGTCGTGATCCTCGGTGTTGTGCAGGGGCTCACCGAGTTTCTGCCGATCTCGTCTACCGCGCACCTGCTGATCGTCGGCAATCTGATTGGGTTTACAAAAAATATCGGCGGCACCTTTGATATCGCCATCCAGATCGGAACCGTGATCGCGGTGATCGCTTTCAATATCGCGGATCTTGTTGGTCAGGCGAAGTCCCTCATTGACCGGAGCAATCCTGCTGCAACGGCGGCGGCCCAGCGATTGTGGATAGCGGTGGCGGTGGCCTTTCTGCCTGCCGCCGTGGTCGGTATCGCCTTCCGCAAGGTGATCAAGCAGGTTCTCTTTGAGAGTCCTACCACCATCGCCGCTGCCCTGATCATCGGCGGGATTATTTTTCTGCTGATCGAACTGCTGCCGCGCCGGACAGCACGCACAACCGAACTGGGCGAGATCAGCGTTGGACAAGCCCTCGGTGTCGGTATCGCTCAGATCTTCGCCCTCGTCCCCGGCACCTCGCGATCGGGTTCGTCCATCGTCGGTGGCCTGCTATCGGGACTCGACCGGCGCACCGCCACGGCATTCTCGTTCTATCTCTCGATCCCTGTCCTTGGCGCAGCCACCCTGGTGGATCTGCTCGGCAGCCTGAGCCAGATCCAGACCGGCGACTGGGGACGTTTGCTGCTTGGTACGGTGGTCTCCATGATCGTCGGCTGGCTGAGCATCGGTTGGCTGCTGCGCTATGTATCTCGCAACAGCTTTATCTCGTTCGGGATCTACCGGATTGGCGCAGGGATCGTCATCCTGGCCCTCGTGTTTGGCGGGTGGCTTTCATGAACATAGGCGGGTGTCGGGTAGGGGCGCGTCGCGACGCGCCCCTACGGTTCGTTTTCATCGCGGCGTTGTGCGCGCCTCGCGCATGGTGGCTTTCGTGAGATGGCTACGGCAGGTATCTGATATGCCTGCGCTCCTTGCAGCGATGCTGCTGGGATTCTTGCTGATTCAGCCTGCAATCTGCCTGATCCACTGCGCAACGACGACTTCTCCACCATCTGTTGGGCCGCGAACGGGGAGCCATCTCTTCTGCTCGCTCTCCCAACCTCAATCCAGTCACATAGCGACCACACCAGTCCCCGCCTTCTGGCCAACTCTCCCGGCTATGGGTTTTTTCGTATTGACACCTGTGACCACGTGGCTCTTCGTACTGATCTGCATCGCCGCCTATATTCTATCTCCGCCGTGGTCGCCCCCGATCCCGCCGCCACGTGGTATTCCTTCGGAATTTTGGCGTAAGACAAGGTTTCAGGTGCCAGGTTTCAGGTTTACAGTTCGTAGTGCGGGCTTCCAGTACTTTACAGTTCAGGCCGGAATGTGGCATCGTGATGCGCTCGACCTGAAACCCGAAACCTTACACCTGAAACCTTGTCTAAAAGGCGCAAAGGATTCCGTCATTTAGGTGGACGCAAGAAGGTCTCTTACCCTCACTTTAGAAGAAGGACACATACCCATGCGACAGCGCATCCAAATTCTCGCCATCGCCCTCGGCCTGCTCACCCTTATCGCCTGTAGCTCCAGCACCACGACACCCGCCGCGACTACTGCTCCCAGCGGTTCGAACCCTGCCAAGATTAGCGTCACCGATCCGTGGGCACGGGCGGCAGCGATGACCGGTGCATCTACCTCTGGTGCGACTGGCACCATGACCAATACGGCGGCCATGAGCGGCACTATGCCGATGAGCAACACGGCAGCCATGAGCGGCACTATGCCGATGAGCAACACGGCGGCTATGAGCGGCACTATGCCCATGGCTGATGCAGCGGCGGCGGCGAGCGGCGGCACAAGCGCGGCCTACCTGACGATCACCAACAGCGGCAGCACCGCCGACGCGCTGATCAAGGCAGAGAGCGATGTGGCCAACTCCGTTGAACTCCACACGATGACGATGACCGACAACGTGATGAAAATGACGCCGGTGGAAAAGATCGAGGTTCCGGCCAACGGTAAGGTCGAGCTGAAGTCGGGCAGTTTCCACGTGATGCTGATCGGCCTGCGCCACGATCTGAAAGAGGGCGACGTGGTGAAGCTGACCCTCACCTTCCAGAACGCGGGCAAGATCCAGGTTGAGGCACCGGTGCGCAAGCCCTAGTCGGTCTTCCTGGTGAATGATGTCTTGTGTTGATGGAGGTTGCCAGCTTCGCTGGCAACCTCCATCACTACAATGCAGGTTTTGAAAAGGAGATCGCCATGATCCGTAAGCGACCCATCCTCGTGCTGATTGCGCTCACCTTGCTGCTGAGCGCATGCGCCAGCGCACCGGCAGTCGCCCCAACCGCAGCTAGTACCGAGACAGATGTTCCTACGGCGGGGACGCTGATCGATCCGCCCAAACCTCTGAGCGACTTTACTCTGGCCAGTAGCGAGGGCGGCAAACCGCTGAGCCTGAGCCAACTACGCGGTAAGCCGGTGCTGCTCTATTTTGGCTATACCTTCTGCCCTGATGTCTGCCCGACAACGCTGGCGGAGTTTATTCGAGTCAAGAAAGATCTTGCCAGCCGAGCCGATCAGCTTGCGGTGCTGATGGTGAGCGTTGACCCCGAGCGCGATACGCCGGCGGTGCTAGAACGCTATATGAAGGCGTTTGATCCGAGCTTTATTGGCATGACCAGCGACGAGGCAACGCTGCGCCGGATCGGCGGCGAGTATGGGCTTTTCTACAAACGCCAAGCGGTGAGCGGCAGCGCCGCATCCTACCTGATGGATCATAGCGCCGCATCCTACCTGATTGATCCGCAGGGACAGCTACGGATGATCTACAGCTACGGCACACCGCACACGGTAATCGCGCCTGATGTGGAGAGACTGCTTGCGGAGAGACGCTAGGAGGCAGCACATGGCACGCATGATCCGCATGTTGATGGGGCCGATCCTGCTGGCACTCTGCCTCACGTCCTGCGCTGCCTCGATACTCCCGCCCCTGGCCGATGGTCTCGTGCGCGCACAGCAGGCGCGTGACGGACTGACATTCACCCTCGACAGCCCATCTGCTCCTCAGGTGAACACAACCCAGCACCTGCGCGTCACTCTTCTTGATGCAGATGGCCGCCCTGTGGAGAACGCGAATGTCTATTTCGATATGACGATGAATATGCTCTGTTTAGGCGACAGCAAGCCAGTCGCCAACCCGGTTGGGCGCGGCGGTTATGAGGTGGATGTGGTCTATGTGATGGATGGGAACTGGAAGGTGACGGCGGTGGCAACCCTGGGCGACCGTGAACTACGCGCCACCTTCCCGATCAGCGTCACGAAGTAGCGCCTGAGAACAACGAGATTTGGCCACAGAAGAACACGGAAGGACACAGAAATATAAAATTTCTGTGTCCTTCCGTGTTCTTCTGTGGCCAGATTCGCGAAAGTCTACACACTCATTTGTGCTTTGCTCGATACGGTCGGCATCAGCGGCGCTCGGCGGCGGTGGCAGGTCAGGTAAACAAGCGGCCCCATCGTACAGCGCAAGGCGCGCAGGCGACCGCGAGGGATGATCGCGGCCATACTGGGACGCAGTACCGTCATCTCGTTATCTACAATGAGCTTGCACGTCCCCTGGAGAACAACCACGAGTACGTCCACCTCATCGTTGATGTGTTGAGGTATAGACGCTCCATCAGCGAGGCGTAGCAAGTTGACATTCAGTTGCTCGGTATTTGCGCTATAGACCGGCCCGTCGTACTCCGTTCCCTGTAGCGCCCCTGCTATATTGATCAGTAGATCGGCTGGAAGGCCCATGGTTCGCTCCTCTCATGTGTGTTTGTGCGCCAGCCGGTGAAACGCGGCAGCTCTCAGCGTGTCTTACGTCACCTTTATTATATCTTGGTTCGTTCCAAAGGCTGTTGGCATCCTGCGGAGCCAACGATCATCGTATCGTAGCATCACTTCTTGGCAATAGGCAGCGGGATACGGACAAAGATTGTCGTGCCACTGCCCAGCGATGACTCGATTGCGAGAGCGCCGCCGAGGATCATGACTCGCTCCTGCATGCCAATCAGCCCGAGTTGTAAAAGATTGGTTGGCAACGTAGGATCCGGGATTGTGAATCCCACGCCGTCGTCTTCAACGATCAGGCGCACTTCATTTGCCCGCCGCTCAATGATCACGCTCACCTCGAATGCCTGGGCGTGCTTGCGCACATTGTTGAGTGCCTCTTGCACGAGCCGATAGAGCGTCGTCTCTACGACCAGGGGCAGATGTACGCCATCCAGTTCACTCAGATGCAGATCCACGGCAACATGTGCCCGTGCTGACCACTGCTCGACGTAATTGCTGAGTGCTATGACCAGTCCTAGGTCGTCCAACGCCAGGGGGCGCAACTCTACCGCTAAACTGCGCACATCCTCGCTGATTTGCACCGCCATCGCCTGAAGTTGCGTGATACGTTCGACCATATGCGCCCCGATCTTGCCGTTACCTTGAAGTGCCTTGATACCCAGGATGAGGGCTGTGAGATCCTGGCTCATCTGGTCGTGGAGTTCACGAGCGATGTGACGGCGCTCCTCTTCCTGGGCAGTGACGAGGCGCTGGAGTATCTGTTCGCGGGCCTGCTCGCTCCGTATCCGCTCGGCCATCTCCGCCTGGAGCGCCAGATTCATCAATCCCAACTCGCGGGTGCGGGCTGTTACCCGTTGTTCCAGGACATCACACGACTCCTGGAGCGCGACTTCGGTGTGCTTGAGGGTGGTGATGTCGGTGAACGTCATAACCACGCCACTAATCTCGTTGGTGAGGGTGCGGTACGGTTGAATGTGTATGTTCCACCACCGATCCTGTGTCGGCTGATGAATTATCCGATCCACTTGCGTAAGAGACTCAAGCGCCTGGGTGATGAGCAGGTGTATGTCGTCATCGCAAAAATGAGCGTTGAGATCGGTGATCTTGCGCCCAACATCAGAGTCAATCAGCGCAAAGATCGCAGTGGCTTGGGGATTGAAGCGGGCAATCCGCCCGTCGAGGTGAAGAAAAATGACCGGAATCCGGATACTGGCGAAGACGTTGATGAGATCGGCGTTCGCCCGATCAAGTTCAGCGATCTTCTGGTTAAGCTCGGCATTGACGACCTGAAGTTCCTCATTGACAACCTGGAACTCCTCATTGATAACCCGGAGTTCCCCATTGACGGTCTGAAGTTGCTCGTTTACCGTGTGCAATTCGGTATTGACGGGCGGCGCACGACGGTCGTCACTGTCGCTCGTCTGCGAAACGCCACTGGAGATCTGCTCATAAGGCAGGCTATGCGTCAGCAGAATTTTGGGCATCGTTGCCATGTCAGTATCTCTATCTGATGGTCGAACCGTGCAGTTTTCTGGTTCTTCTAGTTTCACCGTACAGTGTACCGCAAAATAGCAGGGAAGCGGATTTTTTAATTGTTCCATTGCGGGTGATCTGTCACGCAGAGCGAAGCGAAGCGTCCCG
>CAIXLU010000524.1 GCA_903920315.1 uncultured Oscillochloris sp. | reverse complement strand
GGTGTATCAGTCGCCAGCCCTCCCAGACACTTGCGACCGAAAGCCAGAGCCAGACCCCCAAACCCACGAAGCCGAACTGGGCCACAATATCGAGATAGTTATTGTGGGTTGAGCGGGCCGTAGTCGGGAAATAGGTCATGTAGTAGATTGCGTAACCGGCTGGACCGGTACCCAACAGCCAGTGATCTTGTACCACACGCCAGTTCTGGCTCCAGATCTCCAGCCGCTCAAGGCTGCCATCATTCACATTATCCTGTGCGACCTGCTCAAAAAAGCCGAGCGAGAGAATTACTGCGACTACCCCGATCATCACCAGGGCCAGGAATGCCTTCCACGAGTGCAGAAATGTGATCGCCACGACTGCAATCACGCTTGGCATCCAGCCCGAGAGCCAGTCCGCATTGACGACCATCGTCTGGTAGAAGGTTAGCACGATAACAAGAAGCAATCCGGCGCGCTGACGCCAGCTAAATGTCGGATGTGCAATCAACAGACCATAGGCTGGCCCAATTGTCCAGGCTCCCCAGAGCCCACGGTCGTTGAGGAAGATCTGGTTGACCTTCATAAGCTGGGTGAGGGTCATCAAAAAGCCAAAGCCGATAAACACCCCGACCATATATTTCAACTGGCCTTCGCTACTCAAGAAGTTGCCGATCAACAGGCAGGCGCTGAGTGAGAGTAGCAAGGTGATCAGTGCCCCAATCTGGGTAACGATGAACTTGGGCGCATTAATGAGTATCGGATCGCGCCAGATCAGCCCCCAGACCAGCGAGATGATGAAGATTGCGCCAAGGATGAGGATCGGGCGGTTAAGCAGCGATGGCCGGAGTTTCCAGCCGCGTTGATACATTGTGGCACACCAGAGGATTGTGAGTACCAGAGTGAGCAGCATACTCCAAGGCAGCTTGCTCTCGGTGCCAGTTGGTAACTCAATGCGTGGCATCGTCAGGGCTGTGACTGGTAGCGCCAGGACAAGGAACTGGAAATAGCGTGAGATGAAGGCAAACCCCAAGCCCAACAGGGGTGGTGCGAGCAGCAGGGCGAGCAGATTCAGCTTACCGCTACCCGCAGCAAAGCCGACCAGCACACTGAGTAGACCAAGAGTGATGATCACCCCGGTCACAAGAAGCCATGAGGGAATATGCAGCCGATGGTGGAAGAGGGTCACTGTCATACGTGGCTCTCCGCGCCAACCGCCTGTGCGATCAGGTCTTCAAGGCGGGCAATGCTCTGTGACCAATCGTAACTGGCGACCGTACGCCGCCCGTGCGCAGCCATGTCGGCGCGTAGGGCAGGAAATCTGAGCAGGCGCAAGGTCTGCGCAGCAAAGTCGGCGGGCGTATCGGCAACCAGCACATCGCGCCCAGGCTGGAGTGCCAGTCCCTCAACTCCCTTGCTCGTCGAGATCACCGGCGTACCCAGGGCCAGAGCCTCAAGCACCTTAAGACGGGTACCGCCGCCTTTGCGCAGAGGCACAACCTCGACCCAACTCCTGGCCACAGCGGGCCGCACGTCATCGAGATAGCCAGTAAACTCGACTCCCTCGATGTTCGGTAGGGTCGCGATCTGCGCAGACGTTGCTCGCCCAGTAACACGCAGACGAACATTCGGGCATTCGTGGCGAATCAGTGGGAAGATCGCATTGAGGAAGTAGGCCATCGCATCATGGTTGGCATCATAGGAAAGAGCGCCGGGGTAGATCAGGGTATTCGGCTCCGGGGAGCCGAAGTTACCTGCCAACTCGGCAGTATCAACCCCATTTGGCACCACGGCCAGGGGTATGCCTGGTGGTGCGATCTGTCTTGCCAAGTGCTCCTCGGTAGCTGAAACCACCGTTGCCCCAGCACAGCGCCGCATGGACACCGCCACATAATGCCGAGTCTTCCACCACGTCATACTCGCACGCAGCCGCCCTGAACAGGCGGTGTCAGCAAGCATCGCTAACTCCAACTCTTCAAAAATGATCGGCACATCGTAGGTGCGCAGGGCGTAGGGCAGCATGTGTAACTGCGCACACACCAGTGCGCTGTAGCGGCGCTGGCTGATTGTCTGTTCCACCAGGGCGGCCATAGCCGAACTGAAATTCCCTGCCATCGAACGTGGCTGAGCCGAGAGCAACCCGACTGCTCGACCCAGTCGTCGCCCCGCGAAGGGGGTCTCCGGCAGCAGCGACACGCTGCGGCAGAACTGACGAAGCTCCTGGGACGCCTGCGGGATCGGGGCATCGGGGCAGAACGCGATCAGATCCAGCGTGTGGCGATTCGACAGACCACGCAACAGGTGGAAGATCCGTAGTTTTGAGCCATTATCGGCTGGGTATGGGCACCACGGCGAGAGAAAGAGAATCTCCATCATATCACCTCAGACAACCACGCGATTCGCGCACAACACCCGATGAAAAGAGCCTCTGATGCCCAACTATAGCAATCCTCTTGGGGTTGTTGCGTGGAGTCGAGTTAGGTTTGCTATATCGGCTATCGGCTATCGGCTATCGGCTATTTTCACCTCCGCTCCAAAGCGCCCCAGCCAGAAGTCACGCATTCCGCGCAGCATCGCATCGCGATTGATGCGGCGGTCACGCCACTTTGGACGCAGGCTATAGCTCACGCATGTACGTAGATCTTGGAGGAACAGTGCATGGAGCCACGCCGCCAACCCGCCGCCGGTGGTGCGCAGGAAGAGCAGTCGGTTGCGCGTCATATAGTAGGCGACAGAGGGCTTATCCACACGGTCAGCCAGCGGGATTTTGTGCCAGAGATGTGCTGTTGGCTCGTGCAGAATGCGAAAGCCCGCACGACGTATTCGCACGCACCACTCAGTCTCCTCGTAGTACATGAAGAATCGCTCATCGAGCAACCCGGCCCGCTCCAGAGCTTCCCGCCGAATGAGCAGAGCGCAGCCGGTGACAAAATCTACCTCCGTGGACAGTGGGTATTGGCCCCGATCACCCTCGCCGATGCCGCGCATCGTGCTTGTGCCACGCCGCCAATCAATCCGTCCTCCCGCCGACCAGATCACATCTGGCTGGGCGTAGTAGTAGATCGTCGGCCCGACCGCACCAATCATCGGGTCGGACTCGGCTGTTGCGATCATCTGACTCAGGAAGTCCGGTGCCACCTCAGTATCGTTATTCAGCAGGAGCGCGTAGTCGTAGCCACGTGTAAGGGCGTAGCGCAGGCCCACGTTGTTGCCCGCAGCAAAGCCCAGGTTCGCCCCATTCTCAATCACCGTCACATCCGGGAAGGCTGCGCGTACCGCCGTAGGGGTGCCATCCTGCGAGGCATTATCGAGTACCAGGATGCCCAGCCGATCACGCGGGTAATCGAGGTACCCTAGCGAGCGCAGACAGGCCAGAGTATCGGCGATGCCGTTGTAGCAGAGGGTGATGATCACGACACGGGGGTGCATAGAACCTCTCAATCAGGTGCGTAAGCGAGTTGGGTTGTGCGCTGGTGTGCGGTATCAACAAGCAACTGCTCAAGCTGTGCAATATGTCGCTCCCACGTCCACATCGTGCAAACATGTCTACGTGCCGCATTGCCGAGTTGCTCGGCTTGCGCGGGGTTGTTGAGCAGGTTGGTGATTGCCTGACCAAATGCGCCAGCCTCGCGGGGAACTATCATCCCCGTGACATGAGGAATGATGGTCTCGGTGAGACCACCCTCGTTTACCGCGACAAGTGGGGCGGCTGCGGCCATCGCCTCAAGAGCCACTAACCCAAATGGCTCGCGCACTGGCGCATAGGCGACACAGCCTGCCCGCGCATAGAGTTCGTGCAGTTCAGACTCGCTAATATTTACCCGGCAGTTGAGTCGAATATGTCGTCTGTTCGCAAGGTCAGTGAGGTAGGTGAGTTCCTCTTGATCCTGGTAGTTACTTATGACGATGAGGTGTCGATCAGCAGCAGGCATCGTGGCTACTGCTTCGATCACGAAATCAAAGCCTTTGGCCGGTATTAAGGCACCGATGGAGAGGACAAATCGCTCACGGGGATGATTGGTGGGCGCATATTTTGTGAAATCCACCCCCTGGTAGCAGACCTCCGCATGCCGGCCATAGGTCCGCCACACATTCGCCGCCGTATAGTGTGAGTTCACCGTGATCTGGCTGGCGCAGCATGCGGCGCGGCGATCTACCGCTCGGTAGTAGGCGCGGCACAAACGCGGGAGCGGATCAACTCGGTCAATCATCGTATGCACCGATTGATGGACACGGTAGGGTCGGGGGATCTCCGGCTCGTAGAGTATACGCGGTAGTTCCTGGCAGTAATAGAGCGATGGAGTGCGTAGCCAGCGCAATATGTGCGGCGACTGAGCAAACTGGCAGGGGTGTACCAACACAACATCAAAGTGCTGGCGATCAATGTTCGTAGCCACCCGGCGCATGATAGTGTCGAGCCTGACAATATTGCCCATCCCGATGATCGTATTGAGTCTACCAAGTGGGCTACGCAGCCACGGCCACGGTTGGAATCGCTCAATCACCGTGGGTACCTGAAGATCACTGTTTGAAACCCCGAAGGTATGATTGGCCGTATTCAGGCTAAACAATGTTACATCGTGATATCCTGACAGCCGACGTATATGCTCTGCCGCTACACGCTTGGCTCCGCCAGAGTGTAGATTGTGATAGACCGCAATACGCATAGTATCACCCCGTCGATCCCTGGGTCAGCGGTTGACGCAGGCGGCGAACAAAATTCCATTCGTCAGGGCCAATCACACCGAGGGCCACACAGAGGCCGGCGTAGGCCAGCATACCCAGAGCTACGCTGACGAGCACCGGCAGCCAAGCGACCCCCGCCACCAGCAGGCCCATTAGCGCGGCGGCGGCTACCGGGCGACCGAGGCTCCTCCCCCAACTGATGTGGCTTAGCTCGTGGCGCAGCAGCCAGAGGTACTGGCTCACGAGCACCGCCTCGGTTGTCACCGTCATCGTGGCAGCGGCGATCACGCCAAAGCGCGGCACCAGTACGCTGTTCAGCGCAATGTTCACTCCAGTGCTCACCATAATCGCTCGTGCCACCCGGCCTTCGCGCCCGGCCACGACCACGATGTAGCCGAGGAATTCCGAAAGGAACATCAGCGGTACCACCCAGATGACGATCCGCAGGGCCGGAATCGCCGGAGTATAGTCTGAGCCAAATAGAAAGGCCACAATCTGCGGGGCCAGGGCTGTAACCCCCACGCTAATCGGCAGGGCGAGGGCCAACAAGTAGCGCAAGGCGCGGGCGTAGATGAGCGCGAGGCTCTCGGGAGCAGTGACGGCCTGCCGGGTGAGCGAGGGGTAGAGGGCCGTGTTGATGATGTTTGAGAGAATCACCGTCGAGAAAACTAGGTTGTAGGCCGCGTTGTAGTAGCCAGTCGCTACATCGCCGTGGAAGATGTTCAACAGCACGCTGTCGAACTTATAGGAGAGGCCGAGCGTAAAGCTGATTACGCCAAAGGGCAGGCTGGCCCGCAGGAGATGCGGCCAATCTCGCAGGGACGGGGCAGCGGGGCGTATTCCCAGCGTGCGGGCGGCCCGCAGACAGGTGTAGGTGAGCAGGGCGATCCCCAGCAGGTTGGCTCCAATCAGACCGTAGTAGCCAAGTCCTTTCCAGAGGGCCAGTCCGCCGACTAGCACAAATACCACTTGATAGATAATCCTTGACCCCGAGGCCAGATCGACCCGCTCGTAGCCTGACAGCATCGACTCGAAGACCCCCTGGGCACTGTACATGATCAGGCCGACCGTGCCGAGTGCGATGGCAACCACCATAACGAGGGGGCGACCTGTGAGCCATGCGCTGCCGATCAGCATGGCGGCAGCCAGCAGCGAGAGCAAGAAGCGCAGGGCTAGCACATTGCCATAAAGCGCTTGAATACGCGCCTCGCCGTCGGTGGCATCACGCAAGCGGGCCACCTCGCGCACGGTGTATGGGCTCAGGCCAAGATCTGCGATAAAAACGAACAGCGCCCCATAGGCCAGCACGGCTGCATACTGACCAAACTCGGCAGCACCTAGACGGCGCACGATTAGCACCGAGAAGCCAAAGGAGAGCAGTTTGATTATGGCCTGGGTAGCCATACCCGCTGCTGAGTTACGGGCGACGATGCGTGAGAATCGCTGCATAGTACGGCCTTCAACCAACCATATAATGCAATACCGCAGAAGTAACGCTGTCATGTCATGCTGAACGCAGCGAAGCATCTGTCCCGGTTTCCTGTCAAACCCTTCGCTGCGCTCAGGGTGACATGGGTAGTGGATCTGAAGTCACAGCGTTACTTATGCTCTACTGCCATATAATCATTTCGGAGCCTGCAGCCCCTAGCCACCTCGACGGCGTTATAGCACTCAATCATCCGTTGCGCGGTCTGCTCCCACGAGAATTGTGTCGCCCGCGTCCATCCCCGCTCACGCATCCTCTGCGCACGTGCGGAATCGCTCAGCACGTGAGCAATGTGATCCGCGATGGCCGCATCATCCTCGGCGTCCGCCAGCAGCCCGGCGTCGCCCACAACCTCCGGGATGGCCCCACGGTCGGAGGCGATCACCGGCGCGCCGCAGGTCATCGCCTCTAGCAGCGGGATGCCGAAGCCCTCAATCCACGAGGGGAAGGCGAAGGCCGCAGCCATGCTGTAGAGCGCGACGAGGTCGGCACGCGATGGGTTGATAAGGATCTTCGCGAAGCCCGCCGCTTCCGCCTCGCGCACGACGGCCAGCGGCTCGCGCCGGACGAAGAAGACCAGTCGGTGGCTGGCGCGGATCGCTGTCGGCAGCCGATGCCACGCTCGTATCAGCACGGCGGGATTCTTCAATCCGTCGGCCAGTACGAATGGCCGGTCAAGCCCATAGCGCGCCCGCACCGCGTTGAGAATTGCTGGCTCAGTCACGCGCCGCAGGTCGGGCGTGGGCGCATGCGGGATGGCGACAATTCGCCCGATGTCAATCGTGCCCTGGCGGGCGATCTCGCGCCGGGCGTGTTCTGATACCGTCAGCACGAGGTCGGCCCGGCGCAGTGCGGCGGTCGAACAGAGGTGCAGGTAGCTCATCATCGCCAACGTGCGCGGATCTTTGCGATGGCCGCGCACGATTTCGCCTAGCGGCAGGATGTTGATTGCGTCGTGTAGGGTAATCACCGTGCGTGTGCCACGTGGCGCAAAACCGTAGTTCGCCGGGAAGTGCATCACCTCGATCTGGTCGCGTCTGATCTCGCGCCGCATCAGCAGGTCGTTGGCGAGGCTGGAGAGCGGGCTGCGATACGGCAGGTAGCGCACGGTCACGTGCGGCGGGATGGTGTTCAGCTCAAAGGGACGTTTTGTATCGGCGTAGAGAACGATCTGGTGATCATACGCGCACGCGATCAGCGCCGGGACGAAGTGGGCGATGTAGGTGTGTACCCCGCCCACTAACCCGTGCGACAGATAGCGGACATCAATGCCGATACGCATATCAGTCTCCCGATCCCACGAGTTGTCTCGCACTGCCCATGCTCCCACCCATCCACTTGATGTGGTTCACCCCGATTGTCCAGAGCTGGCCGAGGGTGGCGGGGTTGGATGCACCTTTGAGGAAGGTCAGCATCGGGCCGGGGCGCAGGCTCCACTCGCGGGCTGCCCGCTTGGCCCAGTACTCTAGCTGCTGTGAGCTGAGGTGCGGGTAGCTCAGCACGGTGTGGTCGTACATGTCGTAGTCTTCCCAGCGCTGCATGCTGATCCACCCGTTCTCCACCGCCTCGTAGTAGAAGGGCGTGCCGGGGTAGGGCGTGGCGATGTGGAAGAGGGCGATGTCCACCGGTAGCTTTTTGGCCAAGGCGATGGTCTGCTGGATGGTTTCGACTGTCTCGCCCGGCAGACCGATGATGAAGTAGCCCCAGTTCATAATCCCGACACGATGACTGGCGGCGATGGTTTCCTGGATGCGCTGCACGGTGGTGCCTTTGCGTGCCCGCTTGAGCACTGCCTCACTGCCGCTCTCCAGCCCCCAGGCGATCATGAAGCAGCCGGCTCGCTTCATCAGTCGCAGCAGATCCTCATCCACGAAGTCCACTCGGCTGTTGCAACTCCAGCGCATCTGGATCCCCTCGCGGATGATTGTCTCGCACAGATCAACCACAAACTCCTTCTTGACCGTGAAGAGATCGGCCTCGAAGTGGATGTGGTGCATGCCCAGTTCCTTGAGCATCACCATCTCTTTGATCACGTGCGCCGGGCTGCGGTGGCGCACGCTGGATTGGTAGGTCACATGTTTGATGCAGTAGCGGCAGCCGGCCGGACAACCCCGGCTGGTCAGCACGAAGGTGTACGGCCCGCCGACAATCGGCACTTTGTACTTCTGCCAGGGCAGCATGTGGTGTAGTGGGATGGGCAGACTGTCCAGATCCGTGATGAAGGGCCGGTCGGGGTTGATCTGCACCGCACCGCCCGCATCGCGGATGGCCACGCCCAATGTCTCGCGCAGGGCACGGGACACAAGCTGCGGCGATAGGCCAACAAAGCGGCCACGGGTACTCAGGTAGGAGGCGTCGGGGAAGGGTAGTTTGCGCCAGGGCGCAGTCATGTCGGCGTTGCCCACCGGAACGGTGTCGAGCGCACCCTCCTCCTTGGCCACCCGATCCAGCGTGCGGATCACATCCACAATCGTCATCTCTGGCTCGCCACGCACCACCACGTCCAGGCTCGGGTAGCTCTCCAGAGTCTCGCGGCTCATCGGTGTGACGTGGGTGCCGATGGCCATACTGATGGTGCCCACCGCCTTGCCCAGAAAGGTTGTCCGCATATCGTTGGTCAGGGTCGGCGCGGTGGCGTGAATGACCATATAGCGCGGCTTGTGCTTCCACATGTAGCGCTCGAACTGCTCCCAGGTCATCCCCAGGCCGATGGCGTCAATCACATCAACGCGGTAGCCCGCCTCCTGCACCACCGCCCCAATCTGGGCCAGGGCCGTCTGCGGCCAGATAATCCCGTCGCGGGAGCGCCGCCCGACGCGAGCGATGTCGCGCAAGAACAGGTCGCCATCAGGCGAGGGTGGATTGAGTACCAGCACATCGAGGCGCTGGCTACGCTCGCGTGGCATCTGCACAAAGCTGATCGCCTCAGCGCGCTCGCTGGCCGCAGCCGGGGCCACTAGCTTGATCCCGGTCTGTTTGTCGCCGGGGGCGATATGCTGACTGGTCTCCGTAGGCGGTGGTATATTGCTCATGATTGTCCTTACTTGTTAGACATGGTTCAGAATAGCTTCAGACAAGGTTTCAGGTGCGAGGTTTCAGGTTTCAGGTCGAGCGCATCAAGATGCCACATTCTGGCCTGAACTGTAAAGTATCCGCGAACCGTGTCTTACAGTTTGCGCTGTTCGTAGCAGACGCTTCAGCGCCACGCGGCTGAATCCGCTACTACGAACTGTCCCCCTGACCCCTGACCCCTGACCCCTGACCCCTGACCCCTTGTCTTACCTAATATCCGTGCCCGCGTAGAGCAGGTTGGGGTAGCCGTCGTTCCAGTAGGCCAGGTCAATGGTGTTCGGGAAGGCGAAGAAGTACTGCGCCCAGCGTACGTTGATGCTGCTGTCGTAGTTGGTTCCGGTGACGAGCTGAGTCCAGCCGCCCCACGCCGCTGGCCCGCCACTGCCCTCGAAAGCGTAGAGGTTCTCGCCATGACCGTCAGGGGACGGCACGGGCGCGCCGTGTGCGTAGATCCGCAGCATGCCCGCCGCGTAGCCGAGGGACGGATTGTGGCTGGCTTGGGCACCGCCGCCGGGATTGTTGCTCGCCCACGTCTGCCCACCGTCGTCGCTGTATTGGTAATGAATATTGTCGGACGCCGCTGCGATCCATGTGATGTGGTAGCGGTTGTCGGGCGTCATTAGCAGGCTGGTGGATTGATCAATCGTCACCCGCGCCGCGTCGTCGCCGCTGATGGTAACCGTGCTGCCCCATGTGCCATCCGCCGCCCGCACCCGCCCGTAGATCGTGCCGTCGTTATCGCCGTTGAACGACCCACGCTCCCAGACAACCAGGAGTTTCCCGCTGCTATCGAAGGCCAGATTCGGGTGCCACGCCTTCTGGTTGTTCGCGTAGGTGACGCCATCGTCAAGCTGAGTTGCCGCTGACCAGCCACCACTGTTGCGCGAACGATGATACGCCCTGCGGTTCAGGCCGTTGCCCTTCAGGTAGACCACGTGGGCTGCGCCGCTGGCATCCAGGGCCAGGGCCACACTCTGCATCCCCTGCCCGCCGCCATCCAGCGCGACATTGAGCGCGGTATCAATGGTTTCCACGCTGCCGCTCCAGGTGTCGCTGCTGGTTGAGAACGTGGTATAGCGCAGACTGATCAGATCTCCCCCGCTGGCCGTGCGATCGTTCCAGACAACGTGAATCGTGTTGCTGCCGTCAATCGCTATTGCCCACTGGCTCACCGCGCCTGGGGCGTGGCTGGTATCAACCAAGCTGAACCCGCTCGGTACGCCGATGCTATCCGCCCGATACATCCGCAGGGTCTGGGCCACATCGGTACACGGGTATTGCTCGCATGTGGAGACAACGATATAGAGCCGGTTTCCACTGGTACGCACGAGCTGTTTGGGCGAAACATCGGTATAGCCCGGCCCGACTGCAATGTTGTAGTTCTGGCCCGTTGGACTGGACGGCGTACTCGTAGCTGTTGGCGTACTC
>CAIXLU010000523.1 GCA_903920315.1 uncultured Oscillochloris sp. | reverse complement strand
CGAAGGCGGGCTTCGTAGACCAGAGCCGAGGGCTTTAGCCCCACGGCGATACGGCGGTAGGACGTAGTAATGGCCCTGGGACATCCCCGCTTTTATATGAGGAAGCCACATGAAAGTCCCGTTGAGCTGGCTGAGGGAGTTCGTCGAGATCACTGTGCCTGTGGAGGAGCTGGCCCGTCAGCTTACGCTCAGCGGCATGGAAGTGGTGGATGTCCGCTCTATTGGGCTGGAGGGCAGCGCGCTGCCCTGGGACCCGGAGAAGATCCTGGTCTGCAACATTTTGGAGGTGAAGCCGCACCCTAACGCCGAGCGACTGGTGCTGGCTGATGTAGATTATGGGGCCGCGCAGCCGCATACGGTGGTGACGGGTGCGCCAAATCTGTTCCAATATCGCGGTATCGGCCCGCTGGCGCACCCGCTCAAGTCGGTGTACGCCAAGGAGGGTGCGCGGATCTATGACGGCCACGCCGAGGGTTGGGTAATTACCACGCTCAAGGGTCGCCCGGTGCGTGGGGTGATGAGCGACGCGATGCTCTGCTCTGAGAAGGAGTTGGGTATTTCGGAGGAACACGACGGCATTCTCATTCTGGAGGATGAGGCTCCGACGGGGACGCCGCTGCGCGATTTTCTGGGTGAGGTGGTGCTGGAGTTGGATTTCACGCCGAACTACGCACGCTGCCTCTCGATTGTGGGCATGGCCCGCGAGGTGGCGGCGATTACCGGCGCTCGGCTTACACTGCCGAATCCGCAGGTGGGAACTGCGGGTGCCTCAACAGATGGTCGGGTGAAGGTGACAATTGAGGAGCCGGATCTCTGTCCGCGCTTCACCCTTGGCCTTATCGAGGGCGTCACCATCGGCCCGTCGCCGCACTGGATGCAGCGCCGCCTGACGAACGCAGGTATGCGCCCGATCAGCAATATTGTTGATGTTTCGAACTATGTGATGCTGGAGTGGGGCCAGCCGACCCACGCCTTCGACTATCAGAAGGTAGATTCTGGCCACCTGATTGTGCGCAGCGCCCGCCCTGGCGAGCGTCTGCTCACCCTCGACGGCAAGGATCGCGCCCTGACCCCCGGTGCTGAGAGCGGACTGAGCCACACCCCGCTGATGGTGTGTGATGCGACGGGCGCCCTGTCGGTGGCTGGAGTAATGGGCGGTGAGTCGAGTGAGGTGAGCGCCACGACTACCGATGTGCTGCTGGAGGCGGCGATCTGGGAGCCCGTGCAGATCCGCAGGACGGCCCGTGGCCTGAAGCTGCCCAGTGAGGCGTCACGGCGCTTCGAGCGCGGGGTAGACTACGAGTTGCCGCTCATCGCCCTGCGCCGCGCCCTTGAGTTGATGCGTCTGCACGCCGGTGGCACGGTGGCCCAGGGTTTTGTGGACGCCTACCCGCGCCCCTGGCAGACGGTGGTGCTGGATCTGACGACGGTTGAGGTGGAGCGAATTGTCGGTATTCAGCTCAATGCCCACGAGATCGCCGCTATCCTGACGCGCCTCGGTTTCGCCTGCACGCTGCACGGCGGATCTGGCCTGGGCGACTTCGCGACCTACGCCCACGAGCCAATCGTGCGGGTGACGGTGCCGTCTTTCCGGCTGGATGTGAGCATTCTGGCTGATCTCTGCGAGGAGATAGCGCGGATCTACGGCTACGACCGTATCCCTGAGACGCGCCTGGCCGATGAACTGCCGCCCTCGGAGGATCATAAGGAGCTGCGCCTGGAGCAGAAGGTGCGCGACATCATGGTCGGCTGTGGCCTAGATGAGCTGATCACGCACTCGTTGATCGCCATGCCGCTGGTGGCGAAGGTGCAGCCATCAGAGGCGCTGGCCGAGCGCTACGTGAAACTGGCCAACCCGAACGCGCCTGAGCATACCTACATGCGCCGCTCACTGCTGCCTTCCCTGGGCGAGGCGCTGGCGAACAACCTGCGCGAGCGCGAGCGCGTGGCGGTCTTTGAAGTGAGCCGTGTCTACCTGAACCCGGAGCGTCTGGGCGAGGGCGGGCGTTGGCTGCCCGACGAGCCGCGTCGTCTGGCGGTTGCCCTGGCTGGCCCACGTGAAGCCGAGGGTTGGGCGGCGACTCAGCGCGAGCCGATGGGATTTTACGACATCAAGGGCGTGGTTGAGGTGCTGGTGGAGCGCCTCGGCCTGAGCGCAAAGGTGAGCTACGCGCCGCTGACTGATGACGAGCGATTCCACCCTGGACGTTCGGCGGCGCTGCTGCTGGAGACAGGCGAAGATGACAGCCCGCCGGTGGGCAAAAAGGGCAAGGTCGTGATCCTCAGTCGGCGGGTGGGGGTGCTGGGCGAACTGCACCCGGCGGTGCGCGAACGCCTAGAACTGAGCGTACCCCGCGCCGCGATGGCCGAGCTGGATCTGGACGCCCTCTTTGCGGCCAGTGACCAGGCCCACTTCAACTCAATCTCGCGCTTCCCGGCGATTGTGCAGGATCTCTCAATCACCGTGCCGCTGGAGGCACCCGAGTCCCAGGTGGCGGCGCTGATCCGCCGGGGTGCGGGCGACCTGCTCGAATCCCTGACTCTGTTCGATGTCTATAGCGGGCCACAGGTGGGCGAGGGCAAGCGCAGCCTCACCTACCACCTGGCCTTCCGCGCCGCCGACCGCACCCTCACCGACGAGGCGTTGATCAAGCTGCGCAAGAAAATCATCGGGGGCCTAGAACGCGAAATCGGCGCGACAATTCGGGTGTAACTTATCATCTATAATGAGAATTGCCAGCTTTGCTGGCAATTTCTATGATGACAAGGTTCGCAGATACTTTACAGTTCCCCCCCCTAGCCCCCCCGCAAGCGGGGGGGAACAGCGCATTGTTCCCCCCGCTTGCGG
>CAIXLU010000522.1 GCA_903920315.1 uncultured Oscillochloris sp. | reverse complement strand
GGGACGCTTCGCTTCGCTCAGCGTGACATGGCGAGTTTCAGATTGCGGATTGCAGATTGCAGATTGCAGATTGCAGAGGTGTATGCGCTCAGTTATTGGCTATCGGCTATCGGCTATCGGCTATCGGCTATCGGCTATCGGCTAGTTACCCACAGAGCATCTGCTCGATCTCGCGTGCGCCCAGGCGGGCGAGCAGTTCCTCCAGCGTGATCGGATACTGGGCGTCAGCGATGATTGATACACCTTCGGGCGTGAGGGTGATGCGAAACTTCACCGTGCGTGTACCCGGCTCGTGCCCATCGTCGCGGTACTCATCGTGCTGAAGCAGATCGGGCAGATCGGGGACAAAACGAATCGTTGGCACTGTCATACGTCAACCCTCCACAATCAGATCAAACGATGATTCGACCAACATACCGTCAATGTCGGGTTGATAGCAGCGTAATACGCGTTCTTGCTCGCGGCTCACATTCAGCAGCGCAGCAAAGTGCCAGGGGCTGGGAAAGTAGAGCCGCTGGAGGGTCTCATCGAGTCCCGACAGACCAAAGCTATCGGTCGCGGGGAAAAGGTGGGTGTGCCACCAGCCAAGCAGTCGCAGCCCGCGAAGATCGGATACCAACCGCCGCCGCAGCCCGCTCCAGCTATCAGCGGTAAACCGCAGCAGCGCCGCACTCGCGCTCGTATTTTCGGCAGCCAGCACATGCTGAATATCCACCAGCAACTGATCCGTGCCCGCATCACGGGAGACCTGTCCAACTAGAAATCCGCCAACCTCAACATACTCACTCACCGGCTGGCTCTGGGTGAGGGCCGCATAGGTCGCCGCACTCCACATCAGCCGATTGCGCCCGCCAAGCTCGGGCTTGAACGTGCGGCGCACCGGAAAATCGCTCAGGCTCCGCTCGGTATAGGTATGCTGGGTGACCAACTCAAACGAGGTGCGCGGACCGGGTCGTCGGGTGGTCGGCAGGGGAAACACACCCTCCACGCGCAGATCTTCGGGCAGCAATTCAAAGACTCGCATATCCACCCCCACATGCTGCGGCGTCACCCGCAGCCGAAAGGGACCAACATCGGTGGTGTAGTGTCCAGCCGCAATTCGTGCCAACAACAGATAGGTGAGCAGTGGGCCAAACACACGCACGGTATCATAATCACCCTGGTACAACTCACGTTCCACGTCGTACAAAATCACGCTGATCGCCCGGATCGGGTCAGTTGGATCGGGGATGATGTCGAGTACAGGCAGACCGGGTACCGCTGGCGGCACATATTCCGGTGCATTCAGCGGGCCGGTCGTGAGTCGCCGGGGGATGAGCCGATACCAGGGTTCACGCAGCAGCAAAAAACTGCCTTTCGGCAGCATTGCGAAGAGCGGATTGATAAACAGCGCGGCACCTTCCACCGGCACCTCAAAGGTATCGAGCGGCTGTCCCGCGTGATCGCTCACCTCAAGCACAAAACTACGGATCGCGGCCATGTCTACCCATCCTCATCAAAGCGATTAACCCGCGTGAAGCGGGTGCGTTGTCGTCCCGCGTCGTGCGCAAGCTGCTGGATAACCTCAATAAGAGGCTGCTCCTTGGGCAGACCTCCCAGGGCCAGGATCTTCTCTTGGCCCTCCGAGCTACTCGCCCACGCGGCGGCGTCCGAATTATAGACGCCGTGCAGATCGTAATTGCGGTAGCGGGCGATATCAATCAGCATGCGTACAATGTAGGCCAGGCCCAGGCCGGGGAGGTAACGTTCGGCCAGCACGCCGAGGCACACCGTACCACGAACGCTAATGTTCGGATGGTAGATCGGAGTCAGCCAGCGCACCACCGGCGCGCCCAGCGGGTAATCAGCAGGGAGGAAGATCTCAACTTGATGTTCATCAGTCCGCTCAGGGGTACTACGGTCGTTCAGCTTCACCCCAGTGTAGCGGAACGTCAGCAGGTAGCGGGTCGGCGCATGGTTCGCGTTCGTTATGACCGTGATGTGCGCGGGGTCATCGGCGGCCAGAGCCCGCACCTCCCGCTCATCCACCACCAATGCCCGCAGGCGCTCATGGGGATTCACCGCGCCCGCCACCGATTCGGGCAGCACGCGCAGGGTGTCATTCGTACGCACGCCTGCATCGTGTAAGGTATCGTTCGGATTCAGCCGGTTGGTACGTTCTGGGTCCTCCGGGTCAACCCGCTCGACAACCGCCCGTTGTCGTCGCCCCAGATGATCCTTCATCGGCCATTCGCGCTCCTCGAAGAAATCGGCGGCCACCTCGCGCACCAGGGTGCTGCTCAGCGCCTCGGCACGGTAAATATCACCAGCCGGATCTTCAATCAAAAAGCGTATCGGATAGGGGTCGTGCGCGACTGACACCGATTGCTCAGTCGGTGATCTCTGCGGCTGCTGCTCAGGCAGTGACATACCGCCTCCTTGTCATCAGACCTCCTCAAACGGCACAGCAAAGAGCCGCACCTGATCGCCCGCATGCACACTAAAGACATCGCCGGGCTGCACTCCAAGCTGGGCCAGTGTCCAACTGGCCCAGGCATCGTCCTCGCTCACGGTGGATGTCACCTGCGCGTGCCGTTCGGCACCGCAATGAGGGCACATCGCTGCGGTGGCGGAGATCAGACCCTGCACCCGACCGACAGGTTCACCACGCCCGCAGGCCGGACAGGTAAAGTGGAGGAGCAGATCGCGCCCAAGATTCAGGGTCGGTGCCTCGCCCAGTTCGTCGTGAGCATGGGCAAGCACCGTCGCGGCGCTGAGCGTATCTGCCGTAGCCAAGAGCGGCACCACCTGTGACCAATCCAGTGGCGCATGGTTTGGGCAGATCGGATCGCGGTGCAGGGTTGCCCGGTGCATACGGCAGGATTGGCCGGAGTAGACCAGCGCGTTGCCGTTCTCGATGGACTGCCCTACCACAGAGCGTACCGCCTCCTGCGCAAGCAATCCCCCAATAATCGCCGTAGTGGTGATCGCCGTCGCCATAGCCGACGGATTTGTATCCACACGAAAGCCGCTGCTGCACGAAAAGCGCAGCCAGAGGTCGCTACGCTCATCCGGGGTCAAGGTGCAATCAAAGCACGGCCCCTCGGCATCAAGGAAGGCTCGCACCTCACCGCCCTGCGCCCACATCGCCCCATCGAGCAAGGGAACCTGCGCCAGCAGGCACATCCGGCTCAGAAACGAGCGTGCGCCCTGGTTATCGAGGCAGCCTAATACGAGCGTGCAGGCGTGCAGGCGGGCCAGACCCAGAACAAACCGCAGATCGCCCGTGAGAGCCGTCACCCGTACCGCCGCATGCATCTCCTGCAACGCCTCTGCGGCAGCGACAGCCTTGGGACGACCGATGTCGGTTTCGCGGAACAGCAGTGTCCGACTAAGATTCGATGACTCGACATCATCGAGATCGACGATCACCAGATGTCCCATCCCCAGCAGCACCAGATTTTTGAGTACCTCATTGCCGAGGGCACCCGCACCAACAACCAGCACCGTCGCCGATGCAAGCCGATCCTGATCCCACCCAGGGATAAGCTGCTGGCGATGGTAGCGATCATCGCTCACAGTTCTTCCTCAAGGGTGGAGGGGAAGGTTGCGCCCGTAAAGGCACAGTACGTCGGATTTGCGCCACGATTCCAGGTATCCCAGCAAGTCAAATGGCGGATCGGATCCTGGTGGAAGACCCCGCCACAATTCCGGCCACACGGACACGGTACGACGGTATCACCGGGACGCACGGTATGACGACAGATCGGACACTTGCGGCCAATCAGCACGGTGCGGGGTTGGACCAGGATGGTGCATGCGCCACCCGCCGGCTGCCAGTGAGTTTGGAGGCCGCGCAGAAATGCATCACGGGTGGCCTCGTTTGGCACCGGGGTAGCGAGGAGAACCTGGGAAATGCTCAGAGGTCGAAGGGAACACAGGAGGAGTGTCGATTCGTCGTCGTGCAGCATCCGTTCCGGCTTTTGGGGATCGGGGCGCACTCGATCATGCTCACGAAAAGTATGACGGCAAACCCGACAGATCTGGAGTAGCCAGGGCGAGTACACCGTCGTGACACGCAGGTCTTCCACGCCACACACGTGTGCATTACGGGGATCACGCGCCATCTCCATACCGTGCAACAGATGGTGGGTCAGTTCGTCGTGGGTCATCATCCGCCTCACCGAAACGTATCAGAGTCTGGACACGGATTTCTGTGGACGGCCAGACTCCAGAAATGCCAGCAGTTCTGCTTTCGGCACCCAAGTCTTATGTGGCGTCGGGCGCACAATCGGGAGCCTGCCTTCGCGGATCAGACGGTAGACGTAGGATCGATCAACGCGCAGCAGCGTAGCAACCTCACGCACCGTCATCAGATCGGGCTTCATTTCTAGCTGTGAAAGCAGTGGGTACATAGAGTCCACAAATATTGACGAATACAACCATTGTAAGCTGCTGCTAGCGAACATGCAATAGCTGGACATTACACATACGCATGACATCACACACAGCGACGGCGTTCAAAATAGTGTACGGTCATGCTATACAAGAACACTCAACCCCGCCACGGCCAGCTCAATGGCAGCGTCCACACTCATCTGGATAGCTTCGATGGTATCACCCGCCGACAGGCGGAGAACCCGACCATTCACGCGCACGTGCATGAGTTCAACGACATCACGGCCAAGAACACCATCGCGGCGGATACGAATGCTCAGGTTCGCGTGAGCTGGAGCATGTTTGGCGACCTGAACCCCTTCATCATGGGGACGTGGCATATCAGTGCCACCCTAGAGTCGCTGCAACCCGGCACGAAGGAACAGATTGCGCTGACCTCGGACACAACGATTGCCCTGACCCCTCGACACGGCCCGGTTGATTACGCCGCGTGGGTGAAAATCCCGGCCAATACGGTGACGTTTGATGAGGGTGAAGCGAGTAAATCGTACCGGCTGGTTGTGACCGTCACCTACAGCGCACCGCGCTTTCCGGTGGTTCCGCTGACCAGCGGTGTAGAGGCTCTGTCCTTCCAGTCGAACTTCGCCCTGATTGCCCCGATAACCTACCAGAAGGCCACGGGTCTTGCCGGTT
>CAIXLU010000521.1 GCA_903920315.1 uncultured Oscillochloris sp. | reverse complement strand
GTGTGGCAAGGGGCTTGCCGGTCGTGTCCCACAGCCGCGCCATGCCATCGTCTGAGGCGGTGAGGATACGCTGGCCGTCCGGGCTGAATACCGCGCTCCAGACCCGTGCCGTATGTCCGATGAGTGTGGCAAGGGGCTGGCCGGTCGCGTCCCACAGCCGCGCCGTTTTGTCTGCTGAGGCGGTGAGGATACGCTGGCCGTCCGGGCTGAATACCGCGCTATAGACCGCTCCCACGTGGCCGGTGAGTGTGGTAAGGGGCTGGCCGCTGGCATCCCAGAGCCGCGCTGTGTTGTCTGCCGAGGCGGTAAGGATGCGCTGGCCGTCCGGGCTGAACACCGCATTCCTAACTGCGTCCGTATGGCCTTTGAGTGTGGCAAGGGGCTGGCTGCTGGCATCCCAGAGCCGTGCCGTTTTATCGCTCGATGCAGTGAGGATGCGCCTGCCATCGGGACTGAACACCGCGCTATTGACCTGGGCCGTGTGGCCATTCAGCGCTATCGGTCGCCAGGGTACCGCGTCAATCCCGTCGCGGAGACTCTGTCCCGTCACCGGGTTGTCGTCGCGAGCATTGGCCTCGTACGCCAGGAGCAACCCGGTCTCCGCATTATTGCGGAGCTGAGTCTGCGCAGCGAAGGCCAATCGTTGGCTGTCTACAATCTTGCGCTGTTGCTCGGTCTGCGCTTGGGCTGTCGTGGCGAGAGACTGGGCGACTACAGCGGTAGCTCGTTGCCAATCAGCAATCTGGCCGCTAGCCTCGGCTGTCGCCTTTGCCTGCTCGGCACCAATCTCGGCGGTTTGCGCTACGGCCACATTCTGCTCAGCCTGGGAACGCCCGTTGATCGCCTGTATCGCTAGCATCGTAGCGACTACGCTCGCGATGGTGGTCATTACCAATAGGGCGCGGATGAGCAAGCTGGTACGGGCGATACGGCGGGCGCGGGCTGCCTCGGCGGCTACTCCAGACCCCACAAACCCCCGCTCCAGTTCGCTGAGATCCTCGTACCCTCGTGCCTCCTCCAGCAGTCGGCCCGCCAGCAGGGCGGCGGGATCACGACCTAGTCGTTGCCACTGCTCGGCGGCGACGCTTAGGCGCTGGCGCTGGCGCAGCGCGATGCGCTCGTCTTCCAGCCACCCCACCAAGGTGGGCCAGTTGCGCACCAGCGCCTCGTGGCCCACCTCCACCTGCGTATCGTCCAGGGTGTCGCCGGGGGGCATGCGCAGCAGGCGAGCAGTCACAAGCTTCTCTAGCACCTCTGCTACTCGGATCGGATCCTCGCCACCTCGGTCAAGCTCGCTGCGGCGCACCCGGTTGCTGGTGATCTCCAGTCCCTCGCTGGGGCGTACCAGGCGCAGCAAGATGCGCCTCGCCGTCACTTGCTTCTCGGGGATGAGCGCAGCGTACACGGTGTCGGCACCACGGGCCAGGGCCAGTCGCCCTCCACCAACCTGTTTGTAGGCTGCGAGCGTCACCCGGTTACGTTCGCGAGCCTCCCACAACTTGAGCAGACTGTATTGGAGCAGCGGCAGGGCCGCTGGCTCACCCAGAATATCGCCGAGCAGCGAATCCACGACCCCGGCCTCGAACTTCAGTCCCACCTGCTCGGCGGGGCGCTCGATGGTTTCGCGCAGTTCGCCCGCCGTCAGCGGTGGCAGTGTGACCTTGCCCGCCTCGTACAGCGGATGCAGCGCCTCGGCCCTGGCGATGAATGGCTCGAAGTCACTCCGCATCGTCAGCACCACGTGGTGTGGGGTGCCCGTGTCCGTCGCCAGAGCCACCACGCGGGCCAGGAACTCGCCCCTGTGCAACTCATCGGTGCAGAGGGTGAAGGTCTCCTCGAACTGGTCGATGATCAGAAGCACGGGATCGGGGATCGGGGATTGGGGATCGGCCACCGATCCTCGATCCTCGATCCCCGATCCCAAAACACGATCCAGCGCCGCGCCGGGGTCGGAGCCGGGCACCATCGGCGCAAGAATCTGCCAGCCCGCGCTGCCGGGCACGCCGTTGGTGCGCAAGGCGGGCAGCAGCCCAGCGCGCACCAGGGACGATTTCCCGCTACCTGAGGGGGGCCGACGACGGCGAGCAGCCGGTGGTCGCACATCCGCTCGACCAGTTCGACCACCACGCGCTGTCGCCCGAAGAACAGCGCGGCATTCGTCTCATCGAAGGCGTCCAGTCCTCGGTAGGGGCAGGCGCTTTCGGGCAACTCCGGGGCCAGCAGCGGGTCGAACTCGGCCAGGGTGGCATCGGGGGCCAACCCACCGGCTCGCTCAATGGCGGCAGCCCAATAGTCGAGCAGGCCCTGAGCGCTCCAGCGTGCGTCCTCCTCGGACAGCAGGGCACCGGTGGCACTGCCCCGTGCAACGAAGGTCTCTGCCGCGACGACGAGATCCGGCCCCTCGCCCGCGCTGCGGCGCTGTTCGGCCAGCAGGGCGTTCGCCGCACGCAGGGCGGCCATCGAACTGTACGGGCCGGTCTCCGTGATGGTCATGATGTCACCTTGGTGATTGGCCCGCACCCCCGGCCCCGCTCCATGACAAGCGAGGGAGATAGGGTATGAAGGCACGATCATCCCTCATCCAGTGTCCTCAGGATCAGGCCGAGGGCGTCGCCGGCCCCGCGCAACTCGTTACAGGTGGTCAGAAGAGCCTTGTCCACCTCGACAAAGCGGCGGCGAGCTCGGCTCTGGTAGCTGATAAAGTGGCGGCGGGCCTGCGGGATGGTGCCCTCGGCCAGAGCCTGCCCGATCTGCGCACCGAGCGTGTTCAGCGCTGCGGCCCACTCATCAGTCACGCCCCCGAACAGCGGCGTCGTCTGGAGCAGCAGGTCTCCCCAGGCCAGTTCCAGGTCAATCGGATCGCCGGTCATGCTCTCGGCCACTCGGCGCAACTCATTGTCTACCACCTGCCAGCGGTGATGCTCAGACACTAGTCCCACGACGTGGGCATGTAAGCTGTCAAATGTGGCGATCCATGTGGCGAGTTCGTGGATGGCCCCGAGGTCGGGGGCGACCTCGCGCAATCCCGCTTGCACGTGACCGAGCGCCTGAGTCACCTGGGCGAGGCGCAGGTCGCCCGCACAGGCGGCAAGGCGATTGTCGGCGCGGGGCAACTCACGCGCCAGGACTCGTTTGTAGCGGCCCATCGCCACGTCGAGCCGACGCACATCGGATTGCGTCTGAGCCAGATCGAGGTCAGCCCCGGCGAGGTGGAGTTGCTGAATACCCCATGCCGACTCATCCGCCAAGAGCGGGTCGGTCATCATCGCCAGTGCCACACGAGCAAAGCCCTGGAGGTCGGCGATCTGCGGGTCGAGATCATCCCATGCAGTCGGGTCATCCGCAACGCGGCGGCGGTCGCGGGCTACGACCGTGAAGGGACGTTCAAGCTCCTGGAGCGTATCGTGCAGCTCTTTGTAGCGGTTGAGTACGCCGATCTGATCACGGGCAGCGCTGAAGATGGCGCGGAACTCGGCCAGTTCGTCGCGCACATGCGGATCGTGGAACGGGTGTGCAAGGCGGGCGAATCCGTCGGGCGGCGGGGTCGTGGGTGACGGTGGGGGCAGATTGTCATTCCAGAGCCGACCGTCGCGCACGCGCATGAACAGCACAGGCATCCACCAGGGCTGGTCGTCGGGAAGAGCGGCGCGGGCCAGGGCTAGAGCGCGGTCGATCTGACCATCCTCGCGCAGGTGGGCCAGCAGACGCGGCAGCAGCAACTCAATCGTGGCCATCGGCACATTGCCCTGCATGCCGATCACCGCGCCCACCCCGGCGCGGGCGAGTTGCGGGCCGAGGGCGGCGAGCATATCGGCGTTTTGGTCGCGCCCGGCGGTCTGGCAGGCGGCCAGGATGATCAGCAGTGGACGGCGATCCGGGTCGAGGTCGGCAATGCGCTGCACGAGCGTCTCGCCGGGTACCGTGTCGCACATGCCATCATCGCGTTCCAGCCAGAGGATCGGACCATCCTTCATCATGCTGCCGTGGCACACCAGGGTGAGCAGGGGATAGCCAGCGCGCAGGGCGGTACTCAGGGCCTCCAAGGTTGCGCCGGGGCCGTGGGGTGAGCCCGCCAGCAGGGTGGTGGGCAGGTCGCCGAGTGCCGCACGAGCGCGGGCGAGTTCGCCGGCTACATCCACCGGGGCCAAGGTGTAGTCTGCGAGGTTGCGGGGGTTCGCAATAGTGATGAGGCCGCGCAGGTTGGCACGGGCGGTTGTGGTGACCGAGGCCACAGCGGTGGTATCGAGTGATCGGGCGAAGAGGACACGCTGGCTGCGGCAGAGCGCGGTACCGGTGGCGGGGTCCTGGAGCAACTCCCAGCGCAAGGCGTGAATCTCATCGGCACCGGGAGCGATGCGCAGGCGCAGGCGCAGGGGTGCGTTGGCACCCTGGAGAAAGCCTCTCACGGTCGCCCATGCCTCGCGCATGCGCGGATCGGCGAAGAGGTGGGTGGTGAGGGTACGCCCGTAGGCCGACCAGTCGGTGGAGAGTACCCGCAGGCCGGGCAGGTCAAGGGCGACCGGCACACCGAGCGCGAGATCGGAGTCTGCGGCGCTGTCAGGCGCACGGAAACGCAGGTCGGCGGCGTAGCCGTCGTCCTGCGCACGCAGGGTGAGTTCCAGCTCAGCGTAGGTCATGTGAGGGTAGCAGATCAAAAAACGCACTACCGCAAAACTCACCCTGTCACGCGGGGTGCCTGCCCCGTGTTGGTAACGTCCCGGCATCGTATCGCCGTGGGGCTAAAGGATGCTGTTGGCGAATCACATGTGTGGGGGGTTATGTCACCGGGAGCGGAGTCATTCCGGCATGCCGAAACGCCGCCGCAAAGCGGGAGGGACGGGTCTGCGCTTTCGGTCGCTCATCACACCACGCAACCAACCGGG
>CAIXLU010000520.1 GCA_903920315.1 uncultured Oscillochloris sp. | reverse complement strand
GCGGGTAAAGTCTATGTGATTGATGTTTCGCGGCAAGATCCAGGAATCGATCTGTCTCTGGAGCTGTTTGACAAGGATATGAACAGCATTGCCTTTAACGACGACTTCTATAACCGCGATCCGGGCAACCCCAATCCAGGCGATACCAAACCACGAATCAGCATCCGCATCCCATTTGATGGGTCGTACTACGTGAAGGTGCGTGATGCAGCGGGGCGCGGCGGGGTGAACTATATCTACGATATTGCCCTGCTCGACCAGAGCTATGGCCCTACCCCGTCTATGGTGCGCGAGGTCTGTGAGGATCTTTTCGAGCCGGATGGATTGCCCGAACAGGCACGCTTGATCACCTCGAATGAGATCCAAGAGGAGCGCCGACTCTGCCCCGCTGGCGATGCGGACTGGATAACCTTCTTTGGCAAAACCGGCAAACGCTACATCATTTACACGGATACCCGACGCTATGTTGGTTCCAATAAGGTGAACGGGCAAGCTCAAGCTGGTGCCGATACGGTGATGGTTCTCACCGACCGCGATGGGGTGAGTCTGCTGGATGTCAATGACGACATTGCTGGCGGCGACACGCTCGACTCGCAGATCGAGTTTATCCCTGAGGTTGACGGGTTCTACTTCGTGCAGATCAAAAATGTAGGCGACATTGGCAACCAGTTTATCCGCTACGATCTGACCCTCTTGCTCTGTTTGCCGGGACAGACGGACTGCGGACGGGGCGATGTCACCACAACGGCACCGGTGCGACCCATCACCCCGCAGCCAACAGGGACACCAGGGAATACGTTTGTTCTTGATCCGACGAGTACGCCGAAGCCGTAAGGCCACAGATTGAGCATCAGCCTGCACGATGAGGCCCTGACGATCATCAGCCATCTAGCCGAGATTGGTTCTCGTCGTGCGAGTTCTCCTCAAGAGGCGACCGCCGCTGCCTTCATCAACGGGCGGCTGCGCCGTGCGGGTATGGGTGTCACGACTCACGCGCTGGCTGTTTCGCCCCGCCGCCGTCGCCTCTACGCTGCTGTTGCCGCTGCTGGGATCATCGCCGCCCTCACCGCGATTTTTTTGCCGCTCCCCGCCCTTACCCTGGCTCTAGCCGCAACCATCATCCTGAGCCTCGACGCCGCACGTGGCCCGCTGGCCCAGATCGGGCCACGTCACGCTAGTCAGTCCATCGTTGGCACTCAGGCCATCACCGGGGGAGCAGGGCTGGCCCCGCGTTCGCCACGCTGGCGGGTTGTCATCCTCGCCCCGCTGGACTCGCCCACCGTGGCGACGGGACTCTCCATACTGGCTGGCCCCGCTCGTCCGGCGGCCCTGGCGCGCAGTTTCTCCCTGGCTCTCGTAGTCTTGGTGGCCCTCGCAGAACTACTCAGCCCCCACCGGGGGTGGGTGCTATTCGTGGTGCCGGCAGCCATTTTGCTCACCCTTCAGTTAGCGGCTGCGCTGCGCGGCCCGCAGCCCGCCGCCTGCGACGGAAACCTGGGTGCCCTGGCAACCTTGGTCCTGGCGGCGCAGCGCCTGCGCACCCTGGATCATGTTGAGATCTGGGCCGCTGCGGTCGGTGCGATCTCACTCGACCCTGGTGGAATTGACGAGTTGCTCCGAATCTATCCCTTTGAGCCTGCCCGCACGCTGATCATCACGCTTGAGCAGTTCAATGGCGAACATTTATACTATCGCATCAACCGACGCCGGGGGCATCAGGAAATCATAAACCTGACGAATCCAACCCTCGCGATCAGCGCCGATGGACGCAGCCGAACCGAGGGAGTAGCACTGATCGAACCACTGCGGCGCAGCGGGATGCAGACAATCTCCGTGTATGGACGCAGTGACTTTAGCACGCACAAGGACATCGCCCTGCGGAGCGAGCAAGCCGCCCTGCTGATCACAGCAATTGTGGAACAGCTTGAGGATGGGGAGTAGTCGCTCTCATTCCACTCGCCTGGGCCGGTACTGAATGGCTTCGGCCAAGTGCGCTGCGCCAATTGAGTCACTGCTGGCGAGATCGGCAATGGAGCGGGCCAGCTTCAGCACACGATGGTAGCCGCGAGCGGATAAGTTGAGCTGACGCACGGCAGCCTTCATCAGACTCTGGCCGGCAGCGTCGAGCCGACAATACTCGCGGATCTCACCGGCACCCATATCGGCGTTACTCAGGCAGCGCGGGTGGCTACGGAAACGCCGGAACTGCCGCTCGCGGGCGGCTACTACCCGCGCCCGGATGGCCGCACTCGGCTCGCCCAGTCGGTCTCCGCTCAGTTTTTCGTAGTTCACCCTGGGCACCTCAACGTGGATGTCAATCCTGTCCAGCAGCGGCCCGCTGATCTTCTTCTGGTAGCGGCTAACCAGGGACGGCGAGCAGGTACACTGGCGATCCGAGTCGCCGTGCCAGCCGCAGGGACAGGGATTCATCGCACCGATCAGCATAAAGTTGGCTGGAAAAGTGACGCTGCCAATCGCCCG
>CAIXLU010000519.1 GCA_903920315.1 uncultured Oscillochloris sp. | reverse complement strand
CTCGTCTACCTGGGCCGATTGGATAGTCAGGTCAAGATCCGTGGCATTCGCATCGAGCTGGGCGAGATCGAGGCGCTGCTGACCCAGTACCCGCTGGTGCGAGCCGCCACGGTAACAGTTCGTGAGGAGCGGGGCGAGAAACGACTAGTAGCCTACCTGGTACGCACGCCACTGCTCTCTGATGAACAGACCCCACACCCTAAGGAGGAAGATCCGCATGGAAGACGCTATCGCGACTTTTTGCGGCGGCAATTGCCCGAGTACATGATCCCCAGCGCCTTCGTCGTGCTGGACGCGCTCCCGCTTAGCCCCAACGGCAAGGTTGACCACAAAGCTCTCCCGGCACCTACCACCACCGACGTAGGGCTACGGTCACATCCGTCTACAGCATCCGCGCTGACCCCGACGGAGGCAACGCTCACTGCTATTTGGCAACAGGTTTTGCACCTCCCCCACATCGGGCCGGACGACAATTTCTTCACCATCGGCGGCGATTCCATCTTGAGCATCCAGGTCGTTGCTCGCGCCCGCCGGCTCGGAATTCAGATTACCCCGCGCCAACTCTTTCAGCACCAGACAATCCGGCAACTGTCAGCCGTAGCCACCGCCATCACCCAGCCAGCCGTCATCCAGGAGGAGATCACGGGTTCCCTGCCGCTAACGCCTATTCAGCACTGGTTCCTGGCCCAGGGCTGGCCTGATGTCCACCACTTCAACCAGGCGGTGATGCTGGAGGTTGCCGCCAACCTCAATGTGCTGCATCTCCAGGCGGCCCTTACCGATCTTGAGCGACATCATGACGCCCTACGCCTGCGCTTTGTCCAGGTCGAGGGCGTCTGGCGACAGGAGAACGCCCCCACCACAACCGGCCTGGATCTCGCCGTGTTCGATCTCTCACTGCTCACACCGGAGCAACGGAGCGCCCGCCTCGCTGAAGAGGCAGATCGCGCCCAGGAGAGTCTGAACCTGGAACGAGGGCCACTGCTCCGCGCTGCATACTTTAACTATGGTGATCAAGCGGCGGGACGGCTGCTGGTGGTCATTCACCACATGGCGGTGGACGGTGTCTCCTGGCGCATTCTGCTGGAAGATTGGCAACTGGCGTACCAGCAGCGCCTGCGTGGGGAGGCGGTTCAGTTGCCAGCCAAGACCACGGCGTTTCGGGATTGGGCGCGCTGGCTGGCGATTGAGGGTGTCGAACAGGTGCGCCGTGAGCATGCCTACTGGCAACAAGTGGTTAGCCGGTGCGACAGCCCGCTCCCGGTTGACCACTCTATCGGCCTGATGGTGAACACGGTGGCCTCAGCCGATGAAGTCGTCTGTACGCTCGACGCCGAGACAACCGCACTGCTGCTGCACACGGCACCTGCCGCCTACCGCACCCAAGTCAATGACCTGTTGTTGGCGGCACTGGTTCACGCCGTGAGCGGTTGGAGCGGGCAGAAACGGGTCGTACTTGAACTGGAAGGTCATGGTCGCGAGGTGCTGGAGGATGATGCGGCGGCAACGACCCTTGACCTCTCGCGAACTGTGGGTTGGTTCACCAGCCTGTTCCCGGTCGTCTTGGAGGTAGAGGCCGATGATGAGGGCGGCATGATCCGTTCCGTCAAAGAACAACTCTGTCGCATCCCCAACCACGGCATGGGGTATGGGATTCTGCGCTATGTGGGAGCGCTGGAGGGATTGGTACCGGTAGCGCCCATCAGCCTCAGCTTTAATTACCTCGGCCAGTTCGATGCCGCCATTACCGACACCGAGAATCCACTGCGTCCCGGCTTTGCCCAGGAAGGGAGCGGGCAACCCCATAGCCCCACCGGACTGCTCAGTCATCTCCTGGATGTGAATGCGCTGGTGATCCACGGCGAACTACAGGTGGCCTGGCGATTCAGCCAACACACCCATCAACATCAGACAATTGAGACCCTCGCCGCAGCGTATCTGGCCGCACTGCGCCAGCTCATTGATCATTGCCGCACGACTGCGGGTGGCTATACTCCGAGCGACTTTACGGCGCGCAGCCTCAGCCAAGCAGAAGTAGATCGCCTGCATGGGCAAGCCATTGACGACATCTACGAGCTCTCACCCATGCAGGAGGGGATGCTCTTTGAAGCACTCTATGCGCCGGAGTCGGGGGTCTATGTCACCCAACTCTGCTTTACCCTGGAGCGCACCCTGAACGTCGCCGCATTCCGTCAGTCTTGGCAGGAACTGGTCAGCCACCACCCGATGCTGCGCACCTGCTTCCTCTGGGAACGAGATCCCACGCCCCTCCAGTTGGTGCAGCACGAGGTGACACTGCTCTGGGCAGAAGAACAATGGGCGGATGGGGGCGATGCAGCGGCGGCACTGAGCGCATGGCTGGCAGCGGATCGCCAGCGCGGATTCGCCCTCGATCATGCACCTCTCATGCGCTGTGCGCTCCTGCGCACGGCGGGCGACGCCGTCTCCTTTATCTGGACCAGCCACCACCTCATTGGTGATGGCTGGTCGCTGCCCCTGCTGATGCAGGAATTGTTTGTCCGCTACCAGGCAGCCTGTACAGGTCGTGCGGCAGAATGGCCATCACCCCGTCCCTATCGCGACTACCTGCTCTGGCTGCGCCGCCAAGATCGCCAACGGGCCGAGATCTTCTGGCGTGAACAACTCCACTCCTTCACGGCACCCACACCTCTCACCGTTGACCGGCCCGCGCCCACACGGGGCACGCGGCATGATCACTATCCGACCCAGCGCCACGTCCTCAGCCCAGAGTTGACGCGAGCCGTAAGCCGGTTGGCGCAACAGCAGCAAGTGACGCTCAACACCGTCATTCAGGGCGCATGGGCTATCCTGTTGAGTCGCTACAGCGGCAACCAGGAGATCATCTTCGGTGCCACCATCTCCGGTCGCCCCGCGACGCTGCCCGGTGTAGAGCGGATGGTCGGCCTCTTCATCAACACCGTCCCGATAGCTGTGACCGTTCCCCCGTCCGAACGTCTGGGCCCCTGGCTGCAACGGCTCCAGCAGATCCAGGCAGCGGCCCAGGAGCATGGCTATCTTACCCTGTCAGACATCCAGCGCGGGAGCGATATTCCGTCCGGGATACCACTCTTTGAACACATCCTGGTTTTCGAGAATTACCCGGTAGACAGTGCGCAACTAGAGGCGGGAGCAGCGTTAGTTCGCGATATGGCGAGCTACGAACAGACCAACTATCCCTTAACGATAGCGGTCGTCCCACCAGGGAGCGGGGACGAGGATAGGCTCACCTTTGCGTTCAGCTACGACAGCCGACGCCTGGATGCGATCACCATCACCCGCATGGCCGGCCATCTCCAGACCCTCATCGAAGGAATGGTCACTGACCCAACGGCGACATTGGCGACCTTGTCCATGCTCACCGCGACTGAGCAGCAGCAATTGTTGGAAGAGTGGAACGCCACAGCGGCAGACTATCCCCAAGATCGCTGCATCCACGAACTCTTCGAGGAACAGGTGGCGCGCACGCCCGACGCCGTGGCGGTTGTCTTTGAAGACCAACAGCTTACCTATGCGGAACTGAACGCCCGCGCCAACCAGCTTGCCCTCCACCTGATCGGGCTTGGGATCGGGCCAGATGTGCTGGTGGGACTCTGTGTTGAACGCTCACGGGAGATGATCATCGGGCTGCTGGGTATCCTCAAGGCCGGGGGCGCATATGTACCCCTCGACCCGAGCTACCCCGCCGAGCGCCTCGCCTTCATGCTGGACGATGCCGCCGTGCCGGTGCTGCTCACGCAGTCTCATCTGCTCAACACCCTGCCGCCAACCGCCGCTCAGGTCGTCTGTCTGGATCGGGATTGGCCCCTGCTGACATCCTATCCCATACCCGATGAAAAGAATCATTCTATCGGCTATCGGCTATCGGCTATCGGCTATTGCAATCCATCCCGCGCCGTGCAGCCCCACCATCTCGTCTACGCGATCTTCACCTCAGGCTCCACCGGCAAACCCAAAGTCACTGGCGTCTACCATCGTGGCCTTGTCAATCTCGTCTCCTGGTATATCACCCAGTTCGGCCTGAATGCAGACGACCGCACCCTCATTGCCAGTTCACCCAGCTTCGACCTTACCCAAAAGAACCTGTTTGCCCCGCTTATCGTGGGCGGACAACTGGTTCTCAGTGCTGCACCCCTCTATGAATACACGGTGATGACCAACCTGATCCAGCAGCATCGCGTCACCTGGATCAACTGCACGCCCAGCGCCTTTTACCCCTACCTGGCCCCAGACGCTCCCCCGGACATCGCGCACGCGGCGTTCGCCAAGCTAGAATCCTTGCGCTATGTCATTCTCGGTGGTGAGCCCATACATATGGATCGGCTCGCCCCGTGGCTGACATCGCCCGCCTGTCATGCTACCGTGGTCAACACCTACGGCCCCACCGAATGTACCGATGTCGTGAGCGCCTACCGCATCATCCCCACGCGCCCATCCATCCCCATCGGCACGCCTGTGGCCAATACCTGCCTGTATGTGCTAGATGATCTTCTGCGGCCCGTGCCCATTGGAGTAACAGGCGAGCTGTACATTGGTGGTATCCAGGTAGGTGCGGGCTATCTGAACCGGCCAGAATTGACGGCAGAGCGGTTCATCCCCAATCCGTTTGGATCGGGGCGACTCTACAAGACGGGCGACCTCGTGCGCTACTTGGCGGATGGCAACCTGGAGTACCTGGGCCGCAGTGACCAGCAGGTGAAGATCCGGGGCTTCCGCATCGAGTTGGGCGAGATTGAGTCGGTGCTGCACGACCACCCTGCAGTACGGGAATGTGTGGTACTGGCGCGAGAGGATTCTCCTGGCGATCTGCGACTGGTGGCCTATGTGGTAACATCTGCGACGGGGGCAGAACTGCGCAGCCACCTCCAGAAGCACCTACCCGAGTACATGGTGCCGAGTATCTTTGTCCAAATAGACACACTCCCACTCACGCCAAGCGGGAAAGTGGATCGCAAGGCACTGCCGGTACCTGATCGCTCAGTTCTGGTGCAAGAGCGGCTCGCTGTTGCACCGCGCAGCATGACGGAAGTGAACTTGGCACATATCTGGCAGGCCGTGCTGGGCGTGCCACAGATCAGTATTCACGACAACTTCTTCGAGTTAGGGGGCCATTCGCTGCTCGCCATTCGCGTGATGGCGCAGGTTCAGCAACACTTTGGCCAGCACCTGCCACTTGCCAGCCTTTTTGAGAACCCGACCATCGCACAACTGGCGTTGCGCCTGCACAACACGGGGACGGTCGCTGACTGGTCACCGCTGGTGCCGATCCAGCCCCACGGCAGCCGATCACCGTTCTTCTGCATCCACGGCGGCGGGGGCAACGTCCTGCACTACGACACCCTGGCCCGCCATCTGGGCAACGAACAACCCTTCTATGCGCTGCAGGCGGTCGGCCTTGATGGGCGGACGCCACCATTGACTTCGGTCGAGGACATGGCGGCCTGCTATGTCGTTGCAATCCAGACAGTACAGCCACACGGGCCATACTTCCTCGGCGGGCACTCGCTCGGCGGCCACATTGCGTACGCGATGGCCCAACTGCTCCGCAGCGCAGGCCATGAGGTAGCCCTCGTAGTTGTGATGGACACTTTTGCCCCAGGTGGCAAAGCCGCAGGAATCACCGATGGGTGGGATGATACCATGTGGATGCTCGAAATGGCCCACATGATCGAGCAGTTCCTCGGTATCACACTCCACCTGAGCTACGCCTCGCTCTCCGTCATGACAATGGGCGAACGATTCACATTCGTCAACGAGCGACTACAGGAGTGTGGTGCCGTACCACCAGGCTCAGGGAGTGAACTCCTGCACGGTTTGTACCAGGTCTTTAAGGCCAACAATCAAGCGAACTATGCGCCGACCTCGGTCATCCCGGTGCCGCTTGCCCTGCTACGCGGCAGTGATTCGACCGACACCGCCGTCCGCGCCGACCTGCGTACCGAACCGACCTGGGGATGGAGTGCCTACGCTGATGGCCCTGTAGATCTCCACGTTGTGCCTGGAGATCATAGTGGGATGTTGATAGCCCCACACGTCCACATCCTGGCCGAATGCCTGGGTGAATGCCTGGCCAGGCGGGAAGTTGTGCGATCTGTCCCGCAGACATCTAGCTGACGCACCACTGGATAGATACTCATGCATGAGGATGGGGAAAAATAATGAAGCAGAAAGTAGCAATTGTTGGGGCGACCGGTCTGGTGGGTCGTCGCATGGCGGAACTGCTGATTGACCACCCGTGGTTTGAACTGGGAATGATAGTTGGCAGCAGCGAATCGGCTGACGCTACCTACCGGCACGTGTGGACAAAAAAGGAGACTGCGCTCCAGGAGCATTATGGTCTTCACTTTTGGAAACCACGACCATTCCCCGAGGCGCTGGCAGGATGGCGCGTGTCCGCATTTGAGGAACTCCTGGCATCGGACATCCAGATGGTTTTTTCCTCGGTACCGGAACGGGCTGGCAGTGTTGAGGAGCAGTTACTAGAAACCGGTCGCACCCTCTTCTCGAACAGTCCATACGGACGGTTCGAGCAGGCAAATCCGCTTGTTGTTCCTGAGGCGAACCGTGCAGCAATGCACAATCATCGTTTTATCAAAAACCCAAACTGTGTGACATCGGGATTAGTGATTCTGCTCAGCGCCATTGATCAACAGTATGGGGTGCGGGAAGCCTGCGTGACCACCTATCAGTCGGTTTCTGGTCGCGGCGATGCAAAATACGCCCCCGAATTGGTGGATCACAACATCTACCCGCTGCATCATTCAGCCGAACGCACCGAAGAGTACATTCGCCGTGAAGTCAAGAAGATTCTCGGCCAGCACCTCTTGCTCTCCGTCAGTTGCAATCGGGTGAGCGTGCAAGAGGGTCATTATGTTGATGTCAGGATCAATACGGAGAGGTCAATCGGTAGCCGCGATACGTTGATTCATGTGCTATCCACTTTTAGCCCCTTGCACGACATTGAGACACCAACCCGGCCTCTCTATCCGATTGTCGTTATTGACGAGGTTGGGCGGCCCCGCCCGAACCAGGATGCATGGCACGCCAACGGTATGGCGATTGCGGTGGGCAATATCTCAACGCATGACGAACTCTACGACCTGCGCCTTTCCTACGTGGTGAATAACGTAGTACGCGGTGCCGCTGGCGGGGCACTGCTCAATGCGGAAATTTGTATGATGCCCCAGTATCGGGAATCCACGTGGAGCCGTGAAGAAGGAGTCAAGGTTTCAGCCGACTAAAGCCGTGACTCCTTCCTCATAACCAGGATAGGATCGCTCTATCAGCCATAGTTTCGCGCTACCGCAGAAGTAACGCTGTCATGTCATGCTGAGCGCAGCGAAGCATCTGTCCCGGTTTCCTGTCAGACCCTTCGCTTCGCTCAGGGTGACATGGGTAGTGGATCTGAAGTCACAGCGTTACTTCTGCTCTATCAGCCATGTTTCACGTGAGAGATCGGACAAAGCACTATGCTTAACATCCTAAGTCGTGCAGTCAGGTCAACGCTGGCTACAGTTAGATCCCAAGCCGCAAAGATGCAGTCAGGAAACGCCACGCCACCGCTCCTGGTGGATGCACTGTTACCCCCTGGTGAGAAGACCTTCACCAGCACGGCGACCACGCCGCCGATGGTTGGCATGGAGGACATCTACCCAACGCTCGTCACTGCCATCCAACGTTTCAAGCACCGCACGCTCGATCTCCTCTTGACCGATATGCGTTCAGAGCATATCAAGGAGATGTCGCTTGAGCCAACCGTGTTGAGTGAAGAGCAGCAGATGGCCAACCAACAGTTTGTATTTGCCTCCACACTCCTCGCGACGTCGGTGGTGCTGTTCGCCGTTACCCCACATCTGGTGTTGTTGATGGGGCCGTTCTACATCTACCTTAACTTTCCCTACTACAAGCGTGCCTACATGGATCTCGTCGAACGGCGCAAAGTCACAACCCTGACGGTGGACACTACTCTCGCCATTGGTGCCATCCTGTATACACCGATCAATCCCGGTGTGATCGTCGCCGGGGCGATGGCCGGTTGGATCTACGCCTATGTCGCGAAGGTCATTGCCGGGGCCAAAGACGGAACACGCAAAGAACTGACCAACCTGATGGGCGATCAACCACGGTTCGTCTGGATGCTTCTTGATGGTGTCGAGATGTACGTTTCCTTTGATACCGTCGGCTTGGACTCCTTGCTGGTCGTTGATGCTGGGCAGACAGTTCCTGTGGATGGGGTGATTACGGACGGTGTTGCCACGATTGACCAGCATAGGCTGACAGGTGAAGCACAGCCTGTGGAGCGCCATCACGGTGACCAGGTCTTTGCGGCCACGCTCGTGTTGAGCGGTCGCATCATTGTTCGGGTTGAGAAGACAGGAGCCGATACCGCTGCCGCTCAGATCGGACAGATGCTCACGAACACGTCAGATTTCACCGCGTCCGTGGAGTTGCGTGGCCAGGAAATTGCTAATCGCGCTGCTTTGCCCACCCTGTTGTTTGGACTGGCCACACTACCGGTGCTGGGTGCTGACCGTATGCTGGCGATCTTCTTTTCCCGCCTGGGCTACAATATGCACCTCATCGGACCGCTCAGCGTCCTCAACTACCTGCAAGAGACGGCCCATGAAGGCATTCTAATCAAGGACGGACGGGCGCTAGAGCAGATCCACAAGGTTGATACCGTCGTCTTTGACAAAACCGGTACGTTGACGCTGGAACAACCGACGCTCTGCGCGATCCATCTCTGCGCCGACCTCGACGAGACGACACTGCTCACCTACGCGGCAACAGCGGAACAACGCCAATCACACCCGATTGCACGGGCAATTCTGCAGGCGGCACAGGAGCGCGAGCTTACGCTTCCCGCGATCACCGAGGCTACCTACGAAATTGGCTACGGCATTGAAATGGCCGTCGAAGATCGTTACCGGGTTCAGGTCGGTAGCCACCGCTTTATGGCGATGAGCCAGGTATCCATCCCCGATCATATCGAACAGGCGACACAGAGTGCCCACGATCATGGCCACTCGATAGTCTACGTCGCGCTAGACGGGCAGCTTGCCGGTGCTCTTGAGCTACGACCAAGCATTCGTCCCGAAGCGCAGCAGATCGTCAATCACCTGCATGCACGTGGGATCACAACGTATATCATTTCAGGAGATCGCGAGGAGCCGACACGCATCCTGGCCAAGCAGTTGGGTATCAAAAACTATATCGCTGAGACCTTGCCCGAGGACAAAGCCGCACAGATCGCCCGGTTCCAGTCTGAAGGGAAATTTGTCTGCTTCATCGGCGATGGCATCAATGACGCCATCGCTCTTCGTACGGCACAAGTATCAATCTCGCTGCGTGGTGCGACGAGCCTTGCGACTGATACGGCGCAGATTATCATGATGGATCAATCCCTTCGGCAGTTGATCACGCTCTTCCGCTTATCCGATGAGTTTGAAGCCAATATGCAGATCAATCTTCTGACGAGCATTGTGCCTGGTCTCCTCATCGTCGGTGGCGCATTCGTCGGGGTGGTCAGTTACACCAGCTCGATACCGATTTATGCCGTTGGGCTAGCGGTGGGCATGGGAAGTGCCATGATGCCGCGTGTGAAGTTGGCCCGCCGACTCCTTGCGAGCTAAGGGACGTGGAAATTCTTGAGCATCCTAGCACCATGTCATGCTGAGCGAAGCGAAGCATCTATCCCGGCATCCTGACAGACCCTTCGCTTCGCTCAGGGTGACATGGTGCTAGGATGGGATGATTAAGAAGATCTGCTTCCCTAACGTAAAAATAGCCGATAGCACTACAGTTGTAACTATCTTCGCAAAAAAGCTCCCGCCGATCACCCCCCTCAATCCCCCCGCACGCGGGGGGAGGTTGGTAACGTATGTTCCCCCCGCGTGCGGGGGGCTAGGGGGGTGATCCAAACTATAACTATGAGTCACCATCCTCCACCATCTACACAGCAAATATTAAACGCCTTGAAAGATGCACGTGCCAGGCTGGAGGCATCTGACAAAGCACGTTACGAGCCAATTGCCGTTATTGGCATGGCCTGTAGATTTCCGGGGGCACCTGATCTGGGTGCCTATTGGGCCTTGCTCCGCGATGGTGTAGATGCAATCAGCGCGGTGCCCCCTGGTCGCTGGCCGGTTGATGCCTACTACGACCCGAACCCGGATGCTGAGGACAAAGCCTATACCCGCTATGGTGGCTTTCTCCAGCATCCCGTTGACCAGTTTGAGCCGCAATTTTTTGGCATCTCCCCCCGTGAAGCGGCCATGATGGACCCCCAGCAGCGGCTGCTGCTCGAAGTCTGCTGGGAGGCCCTTGAGCATGCGAATCTTCCCCCACATGCGCTGCGCAAAACCCGGACGGGTGTCTTTATCGGCTGTAGTACTGATGATTATCAGATGGCCATCAACAGTCTGAATGCACCGGGCAGCGCCAACATTTATACGGGGATCGGCAATTCCCGCAGTGTGCTGGCCGGACGTATTTCGTATGTGTTGGGGTTACAGGGGCCATCAATCCAACTGGATACGGCATGTTCTTCATCGCTCGTCACGCTGCATCTGGCCTGCCAAAGCCTCCGTAGCGGCGAGTCGAACCTGGCGCTAGCCGGTGGCGTGAACCTTATTCTGCACCCGTTGAATATGGTCACACGCAGCCGTCTGCGTGCGGTGGCCGCTGACGGGCGCTGTAAAACGTTTGATGCGACAGCCGACGGGTATGGCCAGGGCGAGGGCTGCGGCATCATCGTACTCAAACGGCTCAGCGATGCCCAGGCGGCTGGCGACAAGGTGCTGGCCATGATTCGTGGGTCGGCGGTGAATCATGACGGCCCCAGCACGGGGTTGACCGCGCCAAACGAACTGGCACAGGAGCAGGTTATCCAACAGGCACTGCAACAAGCCCGGATCAAGCCCCACGATGTCAGCTATATTGAGGCCCACGGGACGGGCACCAGCCTCGGGGATCCGATTGAAGTCCACGCTCTGGGTACCGTCTTTCGCCAGCGCACAGAACCGCTCCTGATCGGTTCCGCGAAGACGAATATCGGCCATCTGGAGGCTGCCGCCGGTGTCGCCTGTGTCATCAAGACCGTACTATCGCTCTGGCATGGCGAGATTCCGCCCCACCTCCACTTTCACCAGCCAAACCCCCTGATTGCCTGGGACGAACTGCCGATCAAGGTTGTCACCGAACGCACTGCATGGCCCACCGAACGGCGGGTGGCCGGCGTGAGTTCATTTGGCCTGAGTGGCACGAATGCCCATGTGATTCTGGAGTCTGCCCCAGCCGCCGCAGAACAGGCCCTGGCAAGTGACGAGAAACCGTACCATGTCCTCTGCCTGTCGGCGAAGACCGCCGAGGCACTGGCGGATCTGGCGGATCGCTACGTGGATCATCTGGCCGTCACCAGCGACTCGCTGCGCGATCTCTGCTTTAGCGCGAACGCTGGCCGAACCCACTTTCCCTACCGGCTCGCGTCCGTGGCCGCATCCAGCCAGGAGATGGCAGAGAATCTGCGCGCTGCGCATACCAGCCAGGCACCGGCTACCCTGCCGAAGATCGCCTTCCTGTTCACCGGCCAGGGTTCCCAGTATGTCGGTATGGGACGCGAACTCTACGCCAGTGAGCCAGTGTTTCGGGCCGCACTTGATCGCTGCGACACATTGCTTGGCGCGGAGTTGGGCGTCTCCTTGCTCGAACTGCTCTACCCTCCCGATGGCGAGCCGGACAAGGCTGGGCGGATCAATATGACCCTCTACACCCAACCGGCCACCTTCGCCCTGGGCTACGCCCTGGCCGAACTCTGGCAATCCTGGGGAATCCGGCCCGCTGCCGTGTTGGGCCACAGTGTGGGCGAGTATGTCGCTGCCTGTGTGGCAGGCGTCTTCTCGCTAGAGGATGGCCTCACGCTGATCGTGGCCCGCGCACGGGCGATGCAGGCTCAGACTGAAGCAGGCGGGATGGTTGCGGTCTTTGCCGATGAGATGACGGTTCAAGCGGCCATTCAAGACTATCGCACCGATGTCTCCATCGCTGGGATCAATGCGCCACAGGTTATTGTGATCTCTGGTCGCCGCCCCGCCCTGGATGCGATTACGGCAGCGCTCCACGCAGCCGGTGTCCAGAGCCAGCCGTTGAATGTCTCGCACGCATTCCACTCCCCATTGATGGAAGATCTGCACCTCGACGAGTTTGTGCGCTGTGCCCGGCAGGTAGCCTATGCGCAACCCAAGATCACGTATGTTTCCAACCTGACCGGCATGGCGATGCCGACGGCACCGGACGCAGACTACTGGGTGAGCCACATCCGGCGGCCCGTACTCTTCCAGGCTGGCATCCAGGCGTTGCACCAGTCGGGTGTGGAGATCTTCATTGAGCTTGGCTCCAAACCAACCTTGATCGGCCTGGGGCAGCAATGTCTGGATACGCAACATCCCGGTATTGCACCAACCTGGCTGGCCAGTCTGCGACCGAGTCAACCGGAACTGCGCCAGATGCTGAAGAGTCTGGGTGAGTGTTACGCTCACGGTGCGACGATCCCGTGGGAGGCTGTCGCTGGCCCGGCACGACGCACCGCCGATCTGCCATCATATCCGTTCCAACGTGAGCGCTACTGGTTTACCGACGAATCGATTGAGTATCTCGCCCCCAGAGTTGGTTCGTCCACCCACCGTCCAACGGGTCAGACCGGCTTGGACGAACTGTTGCATGGCGACGTATTCGAGCTGGCGCACGAACTCGGCGCTCTTGGCAACCTCACCGTTGAGCAACAGCAATGGCTGCCAGAACTGCTACACCTGCTCCGGCAACGGCTGCTCCCGGCAGAGGCGTCGGCACGCCAGGAACAAGATCGCGAACTCTATACAATTGCCTGGGAGCCGAAGGCATCCAACCCGCCGCTGGTCGTCAGCGATCCCGAAACCTGGCTCATTCTGGCGGATCGCGGCGGGCTGGGTCAGCAGATGGCCGCATACCTGCAGCAGCAAGGAGTCCAGGTGCTGCTGGTGTTTGCTGATAGCAGTTTTAGTCTGAATGATGGCGATTGCTGGCGGGTTGACCCCACGCGCCCCGAGCAGTTTGGGCAACTTCTCGCGGCGGTGGCGAAACCCCTCCAGGGCATTCTGCACCTGTGGAGCCTCGATTCTCAGGTCACCGCAACCTCATCCGTGCAGACATTCTTACAGGCAGAAGAGCGCGGCTGCATTAGTGCGATCCATCTGATCCAGGCACTTCTGGCAGCAAAGAGTGATCAGCCGAGTCCCCGCCTGTGGCTGGTGACACGTGGTGTCCACCAGGTCGCCACGCCAGCGGAGGTGATTACCGGCCTTACCCAAGCCCCACTCTGGGGGCTGGGCCTGGACGTTGGGCTGGAACACCCGGCGCTGTGGGGCGGTATGGTTGATCTGGCCGCTGAGGCAACCGACGCTGATGCGGCCCACCTGTGGAGTGCCATTCAACAGCACGACGACGAGAATCAGGTCGCGCTGCGCAATGGGCAGCGCTATGTCGCACGTCTGGTGCGGGCACCAGCCCCGGAGCCGAGGCCAGCGCCGCCGATACGGGCCAACGCCACCTATCTGATCACCGGGGGGCTGGGTGTGCTGGGGCTGCAGGTCGCCCAATGGCTCGTAGACCAGGGGGCGCGCAGCCTCGTTTTGGTGGGTCGCCGTGCGCCCGGTGAGGCCGCGTTAGCCGCTATGCGTGTGATGGAGCAGCAGGGCGCGCAGATCCAGGCCGCTGCGGTTGATGTGAGCGATCAGGCATCACTCCAGGCACTGGTGTCCAGCCTGGGCAACCCGTTGCGCGGGGTGATCCACGCCGCTGGCGTCGCAGGCTTCGACCCGCTGCACACACTCACCGCCGATGCACTAGCCGCCGTGACACGCCCCAAGGTCGCTGGCGCATGGCTGCTGCATCAGCTCACGGCAAACCTGGAACTGGACTTCTTTGTCCTCTTTTCCTCAATCGCCTCCGTCTGGGGCTCCAGGGCACAGGCGCACTATAGCGCGGCGAACCGATTCTTGGATGCCCTGGCGCACTACCGACAGCAGCACGGGCTGCCGGGGCTGAGTATCAACTGGGGCTTGTGGGATGGCTCCACCGCATTGGATGTGCAAGCGCAACTCCTGCGCTCTGGCGTCGCCGCGCTCACGCCGACCCCGACCCTGGCGTTGCTTGGCGACCTGCTTAGCACCACCGCCGCTCAGGTGATTGTCGCTGCGGTGGATTGGCCACGCTTTCAGAGTATCTACCGTACCACTGGCCCCCAGCCATTTCTGGATCGGGTGGCCCCGCTGTCTACGCAGCCTGAACAGATCCACCAGGCCACGAGTCTGGTGCAGGAGCTTCAGCACCTACCCGTGCCGCAACAACAGGCGCATCTGGCCGTCCACATCCAAGAGCAGGTACGCCAGCTTATCGGGGCACGCACCCTGCCAGACATGCGGCAAGGCTTTGCCGAACTGGGGATGGACTCGTTGATGGCGGTTGAACTGAAGAAATGGCTAGAAATATCCCTTGGCCACGCCCTGCCTTCCACCCTGGCGTTCAACTATCCAACGGTCGAACTGCTGGCGCAATTTCTAACCGGCAAGGTTTTTGCGCCCACACCTGACAGTCCAGCCGTTGAGCTAACGAGCCCGCCCGCCCCGCCGAGTGGGCCACCGTCGCTGCCCGATCCGGGCGACGTTCGCCAGTTGTCCGCCAGCGATCTGATGGCGTTGCTGGCGAAAGAAGCGCAGGCACTGGAGTGACGTAAAAATAGCCGATAGCCGATAGCCGATAGCCAAACATCAGCGACCATTTTCATACGGCAGTGTGTGGTGAAGCCGCAAGGGGAACTGATAGGATCGATCAAGCGAGAGTAACACCAATTCCTGTTGAACATGCCGCACACGTATTACGGACATAGCGCATTGGAATGCAGTACCCGGCAATCTGCAATCCAAAATCTGCAATCTGAAATGGTATGACATGGCTTCCACTCCCAGCCACGACGACCTACTGGCTTCGCTACAGTCGTCATTTCTGACTATTCAAAAACTCAAAGCGCGGCTGGCAGCCACTGAAGAACCCATTGCCGTCATTGGCATGGGCTGTCGGCTGCCCGGCCAAGTGGTTGATCCCAATGGATTCTGGCAACTGCTGCTAGATGGCGTGGATGCCGTGACGGAGGTGCCACCCTCGCGTTGGAACATGGATGACTTCTATGATCCGACGCCGGATACACCGGGGAAGAGCTATACGCGACAGGCCGCATTCCTGACGGCGGTGGAATGCTTTGATCTGCAGTTTTTTGGGATCTCACCGCGCGAGGCCGTCAGCATGGATCCCCAGCAGCGCATCCTCCTGGAGGTCGCATGGGAGGCGATTGAGCGGGCCGGCCAGGTCTGGGATCGGCTCCAGGGTGAGGCGACCGGCGTCTTTATCGGTATCTCAGGCAACGACTATGCGGAACTGATGAAGCAGGAGGCGAGCGAGGATACCACCCTGGCGGCCTACAGTATCACCGGCAACGCCCTCAATGCTGCCGCCGGGCGCATCTCGTATTTGCTGGGGCTGCACGGGCCGAGTATGGCCGTGGACACGGCATGCTCGTCCTCGCTGGTTGCCGTCCACCTCGCCTGTCAGAGCCTGCGCATCCGCGAGTGCCGTATGGCCCTGGCGGGTGGGGTCAATCTGATCCTGAATCCCCACGCATTTGTCGCCCTCTCGCAGATCCACGCCCTGGCACCTGATGGTCGCTGCAAGACCTTTGCGGCGACGGCGGATGGCTACGGGCGGGGCGAGGGCTGTGGGATCGTGGTGTTGAAGCGACTGAGTGACGCCTTGAGCGATGGTGATCAGATCCTGGCCACCATCCGTGGCTCGGCGGTCAACCAAGACGGGGCCAGTAGCGGTTTGACCGTGCCCAACGGCCTCGCTCAGCAGGCGCTGATTCGGCAGGCATTGGCAAACGCAAAGGTAGCACCCAATGACGTCGCCTACGTGGAAACCCACGGGACGGGAACGCCGCTCGGCGATCCCATTGAGGTCGAAGCACTGGGTGCGGTCTTTGGCCACCGGCAGACACCGCTGGTGATCGGAACCGCAAAGCGTAACGTCGGGCACCTGGAAGCGGCGGCGGGCATCACGGGGTTAATCAAGACGATCCTGATGCTCCAGCACGGCTATATTCCGCCCCACATGGAGTTTACCCAGCCCAACCCACATATTGCGTGGGAAACGCTGTCGCTGCATGTTTCAGCGACGGGCATGCCTTGGCCTACCACGAAGCGGATTGCTGGCGTCAGTTCGTTTGGCTTCACGGGAACCAACGCCCACGTGGTTGTGGAGGCCGCGCCAGACCCCGCGCCACCCTTAGCCGCGCCGCAGGTCGAGCGCCCCCGGCACATCCTGACGATCAGCGCCAAAAGTGCGTCGGCACTGACCGAACTGGCCGCCAGGTATGCGGCGCATCTCGAACGAACGCCTGAGTCGCTGGCAGATAGCGCATTCTCCGCCAATACTGGCCGCCGTCACTTCAGGCATCGGCTCGCCGTGGTCGCGGCATCGGCCACCGAAGCCAGCGCGAAACTGGCTGCCTATCGCGCCGACCAGCGCACGCCCGGTGTGTTCAGCGGCGAACAGCCACGCGGCCAACCGCCCGGTGTCGCGTTTGTGTTTACCGGCCAGGGCGCACAGTATGTGCAGATGGGCCGCCTGATCTACACAACGCAGCCGACCTTCCGTGCAATCATCAATCGCTGTGATGAGATCCTCCGCAGCCAGTTGGATCGCTCGCTGATCGCGCTGCTCTACCCGGAAGAGGGGTCGCCGCCGTCCACCCTGCTCAGCGAGACGGCCTACACGCAACCGGCCCTGTTCGCGCTAGAGTACGCTCTGGCTGAGCTGTGGCGATCCTGGGGGATTGAGCCCACCGTGGTGCTGGGCCATAGTCTGGGTGAATATGTGGCCGCCTGTGTGGCTGGCGTCTTTAGCCTGGAAGATGGGCTGCGGCTGGTGGCCGAACGCGCCCGCCTGATGCAGGCACTGCCCCGCGATGGGCGAATGGTTGCGGTCTTTGCCGCTCCCGTCCGCGTGGAGCCGCTGCTCCAGCCCTACGCCCACGACGTGGTTATCGCCGCGATCAATGGCCCGGAGCATACCGTCATCTCTGGTCGGATAGCGGCGGTCACCGCTGTAGAAGCGGCTCTGGCGGCGGCCGGTATCGAAGCGCAGCCGCTCACTGTCTCGCATGCTTTCCATTCCCCACTGATCGAGCCAATGTTGGCACAGCTTGCCCAGGTTGTGGGCAGGATCAAGCTACAGCCCCCGCGCATCCCGCTGGTCTCGAACCTGACCGGGGCTATGTGGGCCACGGGATACACGCCTGACGCGGCGTACTGGTGCAAGCACGCCCGCGAGCCGGTTCACTTCATGGCGGGTGTCCAGACATTAGTTCAGCAGGGGCATCTCGTCCTAGAAATCGGCCCCAAGCCGGTGCTGGCCGGGCTCATCCGGCAGACTGCGTCCGATGCGGTTTGTCTCCCATCGCTCATGCAGGGCAGGGACGATTGGGAAACCATGCTCACTAGCCTCGCTACGCTCTACACACGCGGGGTTGAGTTTGATGGGAAGGGCTTTGATCGTGATGAGCAGCGACGACGCATCCCCCTGCCAACCTATCCGTTTCAGCAAAAACGCTACTGGATCCATGAAAGAGATATGCTGATGAGCAGCCAGACGCCCCCAGCAGCCGTACTTGTGCCGGGTGACGCGCAGAATACCTCCGCGCTAGCGCCCCAGTCCCTCCCTCGCCCCGCCCGCCAGCAGCAACTCCAGCAAGAGTTGGTGGCACTGATGGCCAGTGCCTTCCAACTCCCGCCCCACGAGATCGGGTTGGATGTGCCCTTCCTGGAGCTGGGCGCTGACTCAATTGTGCTGGCGAACGCGGTGCGCGACGTTGGGCAAACGTATGGCGTCAAGCTGACCATCCGCCAATTTTTTGAAGATCTCACCAACATCGCGACCCTGGCGGACTACCTTGACGATCAGCTCCCGCCGCCGGAGCCCCCACCCCCAGCCCCTCCCCCGCCCTGGGGGAGGGGAGCCGAACCGCTTCCCAATGAGAGATTGCATCACTTCCCTTCTCCTTCCCTGGGAGAGGAGAGCTGGGGAGGTGAGGGCAGTAGCACCATCGAACGGATCATGCGCGACCAGCTTGCAGCCATGTCGCAACTGATGACTCAGCAGTTGCACGTTTTGGGCGGTGCTACCCAGATGTCACCAAGTACGATCCCAGCGCCCCCTCCCCAACCCTCCCCCGTTGGGGGCGGGAGTCACGACACACCTCCCCCTGCTGGGGGCGGGAGTCACGACACACCTCCCCCCAGCGGGGGGAGGCCGGGAGGGGGGAATCATACTCCTCTCCCCGACACCTTTGCCACCTGGAAGAAGCCGCAGACCCAATCTGCACAGCTCACGCCGCGCCAGCAGGAGCATCGCGATGCCCTTGTGGCGCGCTACAACCAGCGCACTCGTAGATCGAAAGAACTGACCCAGACCTACCGCAGCGTCCTCGCCGACAACCGCGCCTCGGCGGGCTTCCGCCCCTCGATCAAGGAGATGCTCTACCCCCTGATGGGCGAACGGGCGGAGGGCGCTTACTTCTGGGATGTGGACGGAAACCGCTATCTCGATATTACGATGGGCTTTGGGGTGCTGCTCTTCGGTCACGCCCCGCCATTCGTGACCGAGGCGGTGGCCGCGCAGCTCCAGAAGGGTCTCGGCATCGGCCCCACCACCCAGATGGCCGGTGAAGTTGCCCAGTTGGTCTGTGAGTTGACCGGGATGGAACGGGTCACGTTCTGTAATACCGGCACCGAGGCGGTGATGACCGCCCTGCGGATTGCACGCACCAAGACGAAGCGCACGAAGATTGCCTACTTTACCGGCTCGTATCACGGTCACGCCGAGATAACCCTGGGCATGGCCGAATCCGGGAATGAGCAACCCCAGGCTGTTTCGGTTTTTCCGGGTGTGCCGGACAGTGCGCTGGCCGAGGCTCTGATCCTGGAGTATGGCAACCCCCAATCACTCGACGTGATCCGCGCCCACGCCCACGAGTTGGCCGCCGTTCTGGTTGAGCCCGTCCAGAGCCGCCATCCTGATCTCCAGCCAGCGGCATTCTTGCGCCAACTGCGTACGCTGACCCGCGAGACAGGTATAACCCTGATCTTTGACGAAACGATCACCGGCTTTCGCATCCACCCCGGCGGCGCCCAGGCATGGTTTGGGGTTGACGCCGATATTGCTACCTACGGCAAAATCCCTGGTGGTGGACTGCCAATCGGGCTGGTGGCGGGCCGTGCCCCATGGATGGATTGCATTGATGGTGGCTTCTGGAACTATGGTGATTCGTCCCACCCGACCGCCGAGACCACCTTCTTTGCCGGGACCTTTATGAAGCACCCGCTAACCATGGCCGCTGCGCGGGCAATCCTCCAGCGGCTCAAGGCTGATGGCCCGGCCCTGCACGATGCGCTCAACCAGCGCACCACGCGCCTGGTGAATACCCTCAATGCCTGGTTTGCGGCCGAGGCGGTGCCGATTCATATGGTTCATTTTGGCTCCCTCTTCCGTTTTGTCTTCACGAGCAACCTGGATCTCTTCTTCTACCACCTGCTCGACAAGGGCGTGTTTATCTGGGAAGGGCGCAACTGCTTCCTGTCCGTCGCCCATACGGACGACGATGTTGACGACCTGATCCGGGCGATCCAGGAGAGTATTGCCGAGCTGCGCGCCGGTGGTATTCTGCCTGAAGCGCCGCCGCAAGCGGTACAAAGCCCCTCCCCCCTTGTGGGGGAGGGGTTGGGGAGGGAGGCATCCGCGCCTACTATTCTCCATACGCTGCCCCTGAACGAGGCCCAGCAGCAGTTGTGGGTGCTGGCCCAACTGAGCAACGCCGGGGCAGTCGCCTACCACGACTGCGTCTGCTTCGAGCTGAACGGGCACCTCCAGCCAGCTTGGCTCCGCCAGTCACTCCAGCAGATCGTTGATCGCCACGAGGCACTGCGCACGACAATTGACCCCGGCGGGCAGGTGCAGCAGGTCTGGGCCAACTGGCGTGTGGAGCTGCCAGTGATCGATCTCGCGCACTTGGCCGAAGCTGAGCGCCGCCCCGCCATGCACGCCTGGCTGAAAGAGACGACCCATAGCCCCTTGAATCTAGCCACTGGCCCGGTGCTTGACAGCCACCTCGTGCGGCTCGCCCCAGCGCAGCACGTCCTGGTGCTGCGCGCCCATCACGCCTTTAGCGATGGCTGGTCGTGGTCGCTGATTGTGCAAGAGCTGGGCCAGTTCTACAACGCACTCGATACCGGCATCCCAATCCGCCCCGCGCCCCCGATGCAGTTCCGTGACTACCTGATATGGCAGGCCCAGCAGAAGAACAGCCCGGCGATGGCTGAACACGAGGCATACTGGCTCGACCAACTGGCGGGGCCACTGCCAGTATTGGATCTACCTACTGATCGCCCGCGTCCCACAACCACGAGCTTCGGCGGCAGCCGTGTCACTTGGCAGATTCCGCGTGAACTGGCCGATCAGCTCAGGCAACTGGCCCGCACCCAAGGCTGTACCCTGTTCATGACCCTCTTCGCCGGGTTTGCCGCCTTCCTGCACCGGATCGCCGACCAAGCGGATTTCGTGATCGGTATACCTGTCGGCGGGCGCTTCCCCGAAGGAAGCAGCGGTCTGGTCGGATACTGCACCCATCTGCTGCCCATTCGCAGCCAACTCGACACCCACGGGACGTGTGTGAGCTATCTACAACAGATGCGCCGCCTGTTGCTCAACGGACTGGAACACCAGGAATATCCTTTCGCCCGGCTCTACGAGAAGCTGAATGCCGCCCAGGGAACCCAGCGTTCCCCCGTGATCACGGTTACGTTCAATCTGGATCAGCCCTTGCTGCTGCCCACGTTAGGCGCACTGGATGCGGCGTTGCTCGCAATGCCCCAGGAGACGGCGGCCTTCGACCTGGCGCTCAATGTGATTGAGGTGAACGGCGATCTGGCTTGCTACTGCGACTACAGCACGGAGCTTTTTGACGCGGCTACCATAGACCACCTGTTGCACGCCTTCCAGATCGTTATGGCTGCTATCGTGGCGAACCCTCATGAGGTGGTCACCCAGCTACCGCTGCTCAGCCCGACCGAACAACAGCAGCAACTGGTGGAGTGGAACGCGACCCAGGCCGATTACCCACAGCAGTGTATTCATCACCTGTTTGAAGCCCAGGTGGAGGCAACCCCAGATCACGTGGCCTTGATCTATGGCGAGCAGCGGATCACCTTCCGCGAACTGAACGCCACGGCCAATCGCCTCGCCCACGATCTGATTGCCCGTGGCGTAGGAAGCACCTCTCCCGTGGGCGTGATGGCCGAGCGGTCGCCGATGATGGTCGCCAGCCTGCTGGCCATTCTCAAGGCTGGTGCCGCCTACCTGCCGCTGGATCCCACCACGCCCGCTGCACGTCTGGCCTACATCCTCACAAATTCCGGGGCCAAACAGCTCATGACCCAGCGGGATCTGCGGGAGCGAGTGCCAGCAGACGTGGCTATCACGATCATCCAAATTGATACGATGGCTCAAGCAGCCGATCTCGGCACCAGCGACAACCCTGCCGTTCCCGTGACACCGGATCATCTCGCCTATATTCTGTACACATCTGGCTCAACCGGCCAGCCAAAGGGCGTTGAGGCCCACCATCGTGGGGCAATCAACCGCTTCAACTGGATGTGGCGGACATTCCCGTTTGCCCCCGGCGATGTCTGTTGCCAGAAGACGGCCCTCTCGTTCGGCGATTCGATCTGGGAAGTCTTCGGCCCGCTGCTGCGGGGTGTGCCAAGTGTGCTCCTCTCAGACCAGGTCATCAAAGAGCCTGCGCGCCTCGTCGAGTTGCTCGCTAGGCATGCGGTCTCGCGCCTCGTCCTCGTCCCATCGCTCCTGCGCACCCTGCTCGATACGATTCCTGACCTACAGCAGCGCCTGCCCGCACTGCGCCTCTGGGTCTGTAGCGGCGAGGTGCTCCCGGCGGCGCTCTGTGAGCGGTTCCATACCCAACTGCCGCAGGCGATGCTCCTCAACCTGTACGGTTCATCCGAGGTGGCGGCTGATGTCACCTGGTATGACACCCGCAGCGCCAACGCACATGTGGACGGGATCAATGGCGTCCCGATTGGCCGACCAATTGACAACACGCAGACCTATATTCTGGATCGCCACAAGCAACCTGTGCCAATCGGCGTCCCCGGTGACCTCTACGTTGGCGGTGTGGGCGTCGCCCGTGGCTATCGAGACCAGCCCCAATTGACGGCGGAGCGGTTTGTGCCCAATCCCTTCGCCAACTCTGAACGGGATGAGCGACTCTACATGATGGGGGATCGGGCACGCTATCGCGCCGATGGGACCATTGAATATCTTGGCCGCAAAGATTTTCAGGTCAAGGTGCGTGGCTTTCGGATCGAATTGGGCGAGGTCGAAGCCGCGCTCAACGCACATCCTGCTGTGCGGCAAGCCCTGGTGCTGGCGCGCACCGAGGCCATGGGGGACAACCAACTCATTGCCTATCTGACACCCCAGGATGAGCGAAGCAACCCGGCAGACTTCGACATCGCCGCCATTCGTCGCTTTGTGGCGCAAAAGCTGCCTGCGTATATGCTGCCTGCCGTCTACGTCCCCCTGACCGCGTTTCCGCTGACCGCCGGTGGCAAGGTGGATCGTCTCGCATTACCGCCCCCGGAAGCTGCCATTCGTACTCAAAAAGCCGCATATGTCGCTCCACGCACCGCGACCGAATCAGCTCTCGTTGCTATCTGGAGCGACGTGCTGGAACTGCATGCCGAGCAGATCGGGATTCATGACAACTTCTTTGAAGTGGGTGGTCACTCGCTGCGGGCCGTACAGGTGATGAACCGTATTCAAGAACAGCTCCTGGTTACGCTCTCGCTCGACACGCTGTTTGCGCAGCGGACGATCGCTGATCTGGCCGAACTCGTCGAACTTGATCTCCTTGCCCAGACCGGGGACGAGGAACTTCTGAAACTCCTGGACGAGATTGACGAGATGCCAACGTCGCTCAGGCAAGAAGGAATCTGATCATGGCTGTAACCAACCGCGAAGACCGGGCTGATGAATTGAGGCAGCGACTGGCGCATCTGACCCCGGCGCAGCGCGCTCTGCTTTTGGAGAAAGCCCGTACTCAGCAACTTCTTGCTGCCGGTGCTGCACAGCAAACGCCCATCACACCCGTTGCGCGGGATCAGAGCCTGCCACTCTCGTTTGCCCAGCAACGGCTCTGGTTTCTCGACCAGTTGACCGAGAACCGCTCCATCTACAACATTTCGACTGCGGTGCGTCTAACCGGCGTGCTGGATACGGTCGCACTGGAGCGAAGCTTTGCCGAGATCATCCGCCGACACGAGGCGCTGCGCACCACGTTTCCGCAGCAGGGCGGGGCGGCACAGCAGGTGATCGCCGCGCTATCCGACTTTGTTCTCGTGCAGGACGATCTCTCTCGGGAGCAGAACCCATGGGCGGCTGGATTGCGCTGTGCCACAGCCGAAGCGCAACAGTCCTTCAACCTCGCAACCGGTCCCCTCCTACGCGCCACATTGCTGCGTCTAGCCCCCACCGATCATCTCCTCCTGCTGACGATGCACCACATCATTTCGGATGGCTGGTCGCTGGGTATACTGGTGCGCGAGCTCAGTGCGTTGTACGTGGCATCCACAACCGGCCAGCCCTCTCCGCTCCCGCCGTTGCCCATTCAGTACGCCGACTTCGCCTCCTGGCAGCATGCCTGGCTGAGTGGTGAGGAGAAAGAGGGCCAGCTCGACTACTGGCGCCAGCACCTTGCTGGTGCCCCTGCCCTGCTAGAACTACCCACTGACCGCCCTCGTCCTGCGGTGCAAACCTTTGCCGGTGCCGAGCATGTCGTGATGGTCGGGCAACCGTTGCGCACCAAGCTAACCGCCCTGAGCGAGCGCACTGGCACAACGCTCTTCATGACGTTGTTGTCGGCCTTTTCGATCCTCCTGGCACGCAACAGCGGACAGGACGACATTGTGGTTGGCACGGTCGTTGCCAATCGTACCCGTATTGAAATCGAAAGTCTGATTGGCTTTTTTGTGAACACGCTGGTTCTCCGCAACAACCTCGCGGGGAACCCGACCTTTGTCGAACTGTTGCATCGCGTGCGGGATACGACGGTGGCAGCCTACAACCATCAGGACACTCCCTTTGATCTGTTGGTAGAAGCACTCCAGCCGAAACGCAACCTGAGCCACAATCCGTTGTTCCAGGTCATGCTGGTACTACAGAATGCCCACGCGGTCTCTGCTGGCCGGATTCTGCCCGACGCGCATGCGGGGCCACTGCAAACGGCGACCATAGATGTCGCGACGAACAGCGCGAAATTCGACCTCACCCTGCTGCTGGAAGAGGGCGATGACGGGCTAAAGTGCGTGTGGGAATACAACACCGACCTCTTCGATGCCGCGACCGTGGCGCGCATGGCAACCCATTTCCAGATCCTCCTGGAGGGTATCGTAGCTGATCCGGAGCAGCGCATCGCCCATCTGCCGATACTTTCCGATGCGGAACGACATCAACTGCTCGTGGAGTGGAACGATACGGCAGCAGACTACCCCAGCGACCGCTGTATCCACCAGTTGTTTGAAGCTCAAGTTGAACGCACCCCCAACGCCGTGGCAGTCATTTTTGAAGATCAGCAGTTGACCTACGCCGAGCTGAATGCCCGCGCAAACCAGCTTGCCTATCACCTCCAAACGCTCGGCGTGGGGCCAGATGTGCTGGTGGGCATCTGCTGTGAGCGCTCCCTAGAGATGGTCATTGGTCTGCTGTGCATCCTCAAGGCGGGTGGGGCGTATGTGCCGCTTGACCCGAGCTACCCCGCTGAGCGGCTCGCCTTCATGCTCGACGATGCCGCCGTGCCGGTGCTGCTCACCCAGGCGCATCTGCGGCCGAGCCTGCCGCCCACCGCCGCGCAGGTGGTTTGCCTGGATCGGGAGTGTCCAACCATTGCGGCGCAGCCAGAGACCACCCCGGCAAGCGGCGTTCAGCCCCAGCACCTCGCCTACATGATCTACACCTCCGGCTCGACTGGACGGCCCAAGGGAGCCATGAATGAGCATCGTGGCGTGGTGAACCGGCTCTGGTGGATGCAGGACACCTATCACCTCCAGCCCGATGATCGGGTGCTACAGAAAACCCCCTTCAGCTTTGATGTCTCGGTATGGGAGTTCTTCTGGCCCCTGTTCACTGGTGCCCCGCTGGTCGTCGCCCGCCCGAAAGGCCATGGCGACCCCGCCTATCTGGCCACGCTCATCCAGGCCCACCAGATCACGACCCTGCATTTTGTGCCCTCGATGCTCGACGCCTTCGTGGCGGCGGATGTGCTGCCCGCATGTCCCAGTCTACGCCGGGTCATCTGTAGCGGCGAAGCCCTCGCCGATGGGCTGCAACAACGCTTCTTCGCGCAGTCGCAGGCCGAACTGCACAATCTGTATGGCCCGACCGAGGCGGCGGTGGATGTGAGTTTCTGGCCGTGTCAGCGCGAACGCAGCCATCCCGTGGTACCAATTGGGCGTCCGGTGGCCAACACGCAGTTATATGTGCTTGATGCGCGCCTTCAACCGATGCCGATAGGGGTGGCGGGTGATCTGTACATCGGTGGGGTGCAGGTAGGGCGCGGCTACCGTAACCGGCCCGAGTTGACCACCGAGCGATTCATTGCCAACCCCTTCGGGGCGGGGCAGCTCTATCGCACCGGGGATCTGGCGCGATGGCTGCCCGACGGGAACCTAGAGTATCTGGGCCGCATGGACTTCCAAGTGAAGCTGCGTGGCTTCCGCATCGAACTAGGCGAGATCGAGGCACTGCTGAGCCAGCAGCCGCTGGTGCAGCAAGCTGTCGTCGTGGTGAACAAGCACGGCGACGACCAACGGTTGGTGGCCTATGTTGTCACGCAGGCACCGCACCCTTCTTCAGGCGAACTGCGCGACTACTTGGCCGAAAAGCTACCCAGCTACATGGTGCCTAGCGCGTTTATCGCCCTGCCTACCATGCCACTCACTCCCAACGGCAAGATTGACCGCACAGCCCTCTCCTCACTCTCAGCCCAACCAAGCGAATCGCAGCACACCTATGTGCCACCAACGACACCCACCGAGATCAGCCTTGCGGCACTGTGGGCGACGCTGCTAGGTGTGGAACGTGTCGGCATCCAGGACGACTTTTTCGATCTGGGCGGCCATTCGCTCCTGGCTACCCAATTGATTTCTCGCGTACGTACGATGTTTGGGGTGGAAGTTCCCCTGCGTCGCCTCTTCGAATCACCGACAGTCGCACGTTTTGCCGCGTATCTCGACCTACTGAATCCTGTCCCAGTGCCGGAGCAACCATCAATCCCCCGCCTCGCACGCGAGGCGTATCGCCGGTCGCGGAACGATAGTTGACACTGCGTAGGAAGCCATCCCCATGAGCCCAACCGGATCACCTGACCGCTGGTTCTTCCGCCCTCGCCCGCAGCCCCAGGCCCGACTACGCCTCTTCTGCCTGCCCTACGCCGGAGGGGGTGCCTCGATCTACCGCACTTGGCCCAACGGCTTGCCCCCTACGATTGAGGTGTGGGGCATCCAGTTGCCGGGCCGCGAGCTACGCTTCCACGAGCCACGTCTGACTTGTCTGGATGATCTTATCCCTCCCCTTGGAGACGCCCTCGGCCCACACCTGACGCTGCCTTACGCCATCTTCGGCCATAGCATGGGTGCCCTGATCGGCTTTGCGCTGAGCGATCACCTCCGCCAGCGCGGCGTCGCCCAGCCACTGCACCTGTTCGCCTCCGCCCGACGGGCGCCGCACATCCCCCGGCTCGGCCCGGCGACCTACAATCTGCCTGAACCCGCCTTCCTCGCCGAACTGCGTCGGCTCAACGGTACCCCCGAGGCCGTCCTCGCTCACGATGAATTGCGGGCGCTCATGCTGCCGATCCTGCGCGCCGATTTCGAGATCAACGAGACCTACGTTCACCGCTCGACGCTACCCCTAGACTGTCCTATCTCAGCCTTTGGCGGACTCGCCGACCGAACCGTTACCCAGGCCGATCTGGCGGCATGGCGCGAGCACACCCGTGGGAGCTTTCACCTCCGCATGCTGGCCGGCGACCACTTCTTTCTCCAGTCTGCCCAGGCCGATCTTCTCCAGGCCATCAGCCAGGATCTCGCCCCCTATCTCACATCAATCCCTGGAGAGCGCTAAAAAGTCGGGGGTCAGGCTACAAACGGCAGTGCAGCACCTACGGGTTACACCGGTCGGACGTTCGTTCGGATCCCAGGCACCCATGCGCGGGGTGCGCACACCATCGCGATGAAAATGGCCGCTGGCTATCGGGTATCGGCTATCGGGTATCGGCTATCGGCTACCGGCTATTTTCACGTGAGGGTTGTATGTTGTGCCGCCCAGTGCAGGATTCGCCGACCCTCTAGCCGGATCACATCAGGATAGAGCGCCTGATAGATTGCGCAGTTTGGCGAACGCACATCTGTACGTCCCGTCACGTGCAGCGTGGTCATGGGGCAACCACCCCCGCACCAGTAGCGCCATTCACAGCTTCGGCAGTCCTCTTTCGCATCAACACTCAGCCCGAGCGGTATCCGGGGGTTATGGCGGATTGTCCCAAGCAGATCTGGATCCCGGGCCATCGCATCTTAAAGTCCCAGCACCTGCGCAAGGTACTCCTCACTGAGGGCGGCACGGAGGCGGCCATTCTTTCGCGCATCAAGACGCGGTATTTCCGTGATGGAAATACCGCGTCTTGATGCGTTCTCCCGATGACTCCCTGCTCACGACACCGCTCGCGTATCTAGAGCAATGGCTTGATCGTGGGCAACAAGTCAAGAAATGTACGACCACTGCACGGTTCGCCGATTGCATGCATCTTCCACTCACCGTTGTGGCGATACACCTTGGCCATAATCTGTGCAGTGTGACTACCGCCGCCGCTCAGAATGTAGCGTGCAACTTCCCGACCGCTGGCATGATCAACAATGCGGCAGAACGCATTCTCGATCTGGCTGAAGTTCTGTCCGGTGAAGCTATTCACTACGAAAACGAGGGTCTTAACGTTGGCAGGAACACGCGGGAGATCGACGATGATTTGCTCATCATCACCCTCGCCCGCGCCTGTGCGATTGTCGCCCGTATGCTGGATGCTACCGTCTTTGCTGCGCAACTGCTGGAACCACACGGCATCAACCTGTGCGCCTTTATCATCGAAGAGAATGCACGAAGCATCCAGGTCAATCGTCTGACTTCCACCACCGAAGCCCAGAAAGCCCTTCGTTTTCTTTGCGTCCCAACCGAGTCCCATGACAACTTTCGTGAGCGTGCCGCCAGCTTCTTTCTCCAACGAGATCTTCTGGCCCTTCGTGAGCGTGACTGCCATGATTGAACTCCTTCTGATGCAATAGAGCAAAAGTCACCCTGTCACACATGTCACGCTTCGCTTCGCTCAGCGTGACAGGGCGAGTTTTGCGCTATTGCCTTCTGATAATTGAATCGAAACGGCACTCCTAACTCTCAGGTGAGGCTGGAGTTACCCACGTTCCCTGGCGCTCACGACTTCGATCCTGTGCGCCACGTGAACCCGAATTGGTAGTGATGATCGGCGTCAGAGTGCCCCTTAAAGTAGCGCTCTTCTTTGCTGATCTCGACGGTTGTGCCTGCCCGCCTGACCATACAGATGGCACAGAAGGTCAAGTTCGGATCGGGGCTGTTCAGACGAATGAAGATCTCGTTACCTGTCTGCTCACGGATTGTCATGCGCCCGTTCACCGAGGTAAAATCCCTGGAACCCTCATAAATAAGGGCGAAAACCATAACGGCGTCAATCAAATCTGGGCGGTAGATAAAGAGATTCTCGCCATCTGCGGCGGCACCGGTGCGATCATCCTTATCAAGAAAGATAAAGGGCGGACGATCCTTGGAACCGAACATCTTGCCGAGCGGCTGGATAACTCCCTTGCTCCCGTCTTTAAGGCGGTACATACAGCCCAGATCCAAGTCGGGTACCGCCTCGCCTCCGCCAAGGCCCAAGAACCCACGCTTGTTGGCGTTTGGGTTGTCCCAGTTGAGATTAAAGTGGAGTGGCTGTAGGCCACCACCCTTGCGAAGATCAACCGCTTTTTTATCGCCCTTCTTCTCAAGCGTCACTTTTGAGATAGTGACGCCGGGTGATGGCGCAGGTGTGAGCGGTGTGGGCCGTGCAGGTACGGGCGCGGGCGGCTCGCTGATCTCCTCTCCGCCAAAATGCTGGAGCAGCGCCTTTAAGCCTCCGTTGAACCCCTGCCCAACGGCACCAAAGCGCCAGACATCCTTGAAGTAGAACTCGCCAATGATGATCGCTCGCTCATCGTTGAAGTCAGAACCGGTAAAACGGTACCGTGCGACCTCTGCGTTATTCACGAGCAGGCGCACATAACCCTGTGAAACCTGCGCCATTGTGCCTGTTCCATCAATCGTGGCCGTTAAAACGAGCCTGCGCACTGTCCCCGGCAAACCAGCGAGATTAACGCGGAATCGCTCTTGGTCACCATCACGCGCTCCCAGTGCCGCCACCGATCCGCAGGGTGATGCCTTCTGATTGTAGAAGATAAAATAACGATCATCAGACAATGTGCTGTTGCTATCTAGTCCGAAGCAGCTAATATCAGCCACGTTCGGGCTGGTAAAGCTCACGCTGAGACCAACCTCGAACTGCATGGTGGACGTAATATCAGCAAGTTTCGCTTTCTGACCTTTTATGATCTCACGCATGTGACGATCTCCCGCTTGCTGTAGGAACGCGGAATTTTTTAAATATCCCGGCGTCACATGTCATGCTGAGCGAAGCGAAGCATCTCTCCCGGTTTCCTGGCAGACCCTTCGCTTCGCTCAGGGTGACATGACGTCTGCGATGGGACAATTAAAAAATCCGCTTCCCGTAGAACATATCAGGGAGCGCCTCACGCCGCCCCCTGAAATCACCGTCGTCGTCAACCGATATTCACACCGTAGGCACGGGCCAGTGGCCCCAACCCACCGTTGTAGCCCTGGCCGACCGCACGGAACTTCCACTCGTTGTTGTTGCGGTAGATCTCGCCGAAGACCATCGCCGTTTCGGTACTCGCTTCCTCCGAGAGATCGTAGCGTGCGACCTCCTGCCCGTTCTCTCCGTTGATAATGCGAATAAACGCACCACTGACCTGGCCAAAATTCTGTCTGCGCGCATCCGCTTCGTGGATCGTCACCGTCACCGCCAACTTACCAATCTCAGCCGACACCTTGGCCAGATCGACCAAGATCTGCTCATCATCGCCCTCGCCGGCACCGGTGCGGTTATCCCCGCTATGGGTTACGGCACCTTCCGCCGAGCGCGGGTTGTTGTAGAAGATGAAGTCACTGTCGTTACGCACCTTCCCATCGGCCTTGAGCTGGAATAGGCTGGCGTCTAGATCGAATTCAGCACCATCGGTGCTGCGTGCATCCCAACCCAACCCGACCACGATCTTCGTCAGTCCCGGTGCGACCTTTTCCAGTGATACGTTGCCACCCTTGGAAAGCGATACGCCCATGACGGTTCCTCCTGTTATCTTAGGGACGCGGAAATTTTTAAGTATCCCAGCGTCATGTCATGCTGAGCGAAGCGAAGCATCTCCCCCATTTTCCTGTCAGACCCTTCGCTTCGCTCAGGGTGACAGGTTTCTCACGATGGGACAATCAAAAAGATCCGCTTCCCTTACGTCTTGGCTACTCCAGACCAAACTGCTTAATCAGTGCGCCCAATCCACCGTTGTAGCCTTGACCAACCGCACGAAACTTCCAGTCGGTGTTGTTGCGGTAGATCTCGCCAAAGACCATCGCGGTCTCGGTGCTGGCATCTTCTGAGAGGTCGTAGCGAGCCAGTTCCTCGTTACTCTCACCGTTGAGTACCCGAATAAACGCCGCGCTGACCTGACCAAAACTCTGCTTACGTGCATCCGCCTCGTGGATGGTCACAGCAACGGTCAGTTTGGTAATCTCAGCAGGCACTTTGGCCAGATCAACCAAGATCTGCTCATCATCGCCCTCACCGGCTCCCGTGCGGTTGTCGCCCGTATGCACAATCGCCTCTTCCACAGAGCGCGGGTTATTGTAGAAGATGAAATCGCTCTCGCCACGTACCTTCCCATCGGCCTTGAGCTCAAACAGGCTGGCATCCAGATCAAAATCAGTCCCATCAGTGCTGCGTGCGTCCCAACCTAGCCCGACCACGATCTTCGTCAGTCCCGGCGCGACCTTTTCCAGCGATACGTTGCCACCCTTGGAAAGTGAAACACCCATGACCGTTCCTCCTGTTGTGCTACGTCTCGGCGACCCCGAGTAGGTTATGTACGGCATCGGGCGTCCATAAAACCCGATGCCTGAGATGATCCAGAACCCATGCCAGCATATCTGCGGTGGCATGATGTGAGCATAATGCGGAGCAGTATCCCGATTGCGCTGCGACGACGGCTCTGACTTCGGGTTCTGCCGTGCTGAGCGTGATCGCATAGGTACTTGCGGCTAACATCGAGAGGTCGTTCAGTCCATTGCCCAGCGCAAAAAGTGGCTCAATGTTGAGAGAGCGCAACCCCACCATTTTATCTGGTTCAATAGGACACACAAAGAACTTGTGTCCTTCTTCATGGATCGTCCCCTGAAGGTGGGTGATAGCGAGTGCCTGCTGGAGTACGTCTCGTGGTTTTGCGAGATCTGGCGGGGGAATAACCCCCAGGCAGCGCTCATACCCCGGCAACTGACGCCAGGTACACAGCAGGCTGATCAACGGAAGCCAGGGCGACACCTGATCAGACACGGTATTCAGCGAATGCCGCGCAACCAAGCCGTGTTCCATGACGAAACCAGTATAGCCGACACCCGTTGTCTGCGAAACCAAACGCTGGACGCTTTGCGCATTCCGCCCGGTTGCGATCACGATGGGCAGATACGCACTAATGGCGCGCAGATAGTCGAGCGCCGCCCGACTCATGTAACTACAGCCCGACTGTCCCCGTACCTCGATTGCTTCTGGCTCGGTGTGAAGGAGGGTTCCATCAAGATCGACGACAACCGCCTGCTGGAGAACAGTGTCGTTCATGTCGTTAACTCGCATGCGACACAACTCCGATAATCGTCTAACCATCCGGCGTCAAAGATACTGGGAACTGCGCGCCACTCAGCCAATTCCAAGAGTACACTGTAGTGTTCGTATGCCTCATGCTTACGTGTGGCAAAATAAATGGTCGTCGGATCTGCGTTGATCAAAGCTCGACATACTTCGTTGCTATGAACGCGCAGATTCGTATGTTTGAAGAAACGATCACCTGGTGGGAGCGGCTGTGAGATGATACTCGGACATGCGGCCTGCCACGTGTGGATCATCTGGGGGCGCGTGTACCGTTCAGGAAAGAGGTACGCGTTGAAACGCTGCTGGTCGCTGCAATAAAACGTTCGCGAAAAGCCAAGGGTTGCAGGCCCGGTAAAACATGCACTTGGGCAAAAAATATCCTCCCGGCTGCCCGCAACATCTGCCCAACCCCAAGGATCGATAAGGACGGCGAGGGGCGCATCCGCCAGTTGGGCTATTTCTCGGGCAACGCCGCCCCGGCCCGTCCAGCCATCAACAAAGATCAAACGGCGATCGGGATAGGTCTGCTTCAGTTGCGTGATCGCAACGCGGTCAACCCCTAAACCACAAAATAACGAGGTCGCTATCGCTATCGTTCCCGGTAACAGGCGCGTCAGCCAATCAGCAATAGGGACACCGGCACGCAAAATAGCGATGAAGACGATGTTCCGGTAATCTGGGTAGCGCGTGGCAATGCCGGCCGCCAGGGCTGCCGCCGCTCTCTGCAACAGCGGGTGCGAAAATCCTTGCTCGGCCAGATCCCAGAAACTGTCGGGAAGTTGTGGCTCGGGGGAGGGGATAGACCAAAAGGTCGTGCTGCCATCATAGGCTTTGGAGCGCGGCCGAAAGAGACCTGTATCGTGGTACGGGTCAATCTCATCCAGAAAATGGGCATAGACGGGCTGATCCCAGAGATTCTTTCTCCCCACCGCATGCAATCCGTCCATCGTCACCTCTACCCTCCGTGTGGAATGATCGTCCTGACATCATAACCTTTTTCTGTGAGCATTGTATGCAACAGAGTGGTTGAACTCGTATCTATCGGGTCAGCGAGGATCGTCAGCGGCACATCTGCATGGCTCAGGTTGTAAAGGTAAAAATGAGGTTCGATCTGTAGACAATCAAAGATATTCTTGTTGTCTACCCGCCACGGGCTGCGCGTGACATGGTGTAATGTGAGATCGGGGTTATTCTGGGTCATCCGTATCGCCAGATCCATTGCTTCCCCAATCACGAGCATCCTTCCGCTGAACGGTGGACAATTCGGGAATGATGGTTCGCGCTGTATCTGGAGCGCGGGTCGAAGACACCTCAAATGCCAGGCATCAGCACTTTTGGGATGGGCAGTAACAATGGACAAACGGGAGTCTGCGGGGAAGGTCTCGGGTTCGCAGGGATCGGCATGAGGCACAAGATGGGCGGGCCGAAAGACATAATGCACCGAAAGCCAAATGTGGGCTGATTCCAATGATTCCCGAAACCAGCATTGCTGCTGCGGCGTCCGTATGTCGGCGAGGGCAAAGATGCGAACCTTGCGGGCACCTAGCGCCTCGACCAACATACGTACCACCTGCAAAATCGTCCGTCCTGTGGTGATCTCATCTTCGACAATCCATATCTCTTCGATATGCACATCGGGAAGCGGCAGAATGTGATGGGGAGCATGGGAATGGAATTCCATTACCTGAACCCCGGAAGCAGGACGGCGTGTTGAGCACATCCAGAAGGTGTTGATGCCGAGGCTCTGGGCTTCCTGGTGCATCAACGATGAGAGAATGACCCCCGACTCGACCATGCCCACAATGAGGACCGGGCCGGTAATTGGGCTGCGGCGGACAGACTGCGTGATCAGACCGCGCAACAGATGCCTGCACTCGCTCAGCTCGGTGCGCGTCACCGCACCAAGCTTCGCAAGGCAATTAAAACTAATCGCTGTTTTCCGCAGCGGATTATTCACGCGCTCCAAATGGTAGAGTTGAATGGGCATAAGAAGAAGTATTCAGTCCTTTCACTCTGATGCCGACACTTAGGCATGTTTTCAGAGGGTCCGAGTTTACTTTACACTTTTGGCATACTTACCCCCCCTAGCCCCCCCGCAAGCGGGGGGGAACCAATGCGTTGTCCCCCCCCGCTTGCGG
>CAIXLU010000518.1 GCA_903920315.1 uncultured Oscillochloris sp. | reverse complement strand
GGTGCGAGCCGTGCGGATAGCGGGTGTCGTGGCGGCTTGGCGCAGGAACGTGAGGTACTCGTCTTCGGGGTCCACCGGGAGAGCCGCGCCGGTAAGCAGGGCACCGAGGTCGGCAACGAGGCCGAGGGGCAGGGCGGGGGCGAGTTCGGCGGCGGCACGCCACCAGGCGAGGGCGCGGCCCCACGGCTCATCGGCGGCGTGAAGTCGGGCGTGGGTAGCCGAGTGAAGATGGGCCAGTACCACAAGGTCAATGCTCATTATGTCACCTCATGCACGCCGAAAATTCCCGGCAGTCGCCATCCGCAGCCGGTACATCGTCCCGACTCTGTTTGCACCGCTGTTGTCGCATTCCCCATCCGCTCGATCAGCGTTGCGCCGCAGCCGGGACAATACGTGTGCTGGCCGGAGTCGCCGGGGGCGTTGCTGGCGTAGACGTAGCGCAGTCCGGCATCTCGGCCAATGGACATGGCGCGTTCGATGTCGTGGAGCCGGGTTGGGGCCACCTCAACCATACGATAGTCGGGGTGGAAGCGCCACAGGTGCCAGGGGATGTCCCGGTTCACGGAGGCCAGCCACGTCGCCAGAGCGCGTAGTTCGCCGTCTCCATCGTTGACGCCGGGGATGAGCAGGGTGGTCACCTCGACCCAGACGCCGCGCCGGTGCAGGTGTTCGATGGAATCGAGCACAGGCTGGAGTCGCGCCCCACACATTTTGTGGTAGGAACGGTCGTCGAAGCTCTTCAGATCGACGTTTGCCGCGTCAAGGAGAAGATCCGCCCTCACCCCCAGCCCCTCTCCCTCACGGGGAGAGGGGTGTCGGACGGCTTCTTGATCGAAGGTGAGGGCATCAAGTGCTTCCCTGGTCAGGTATCCGTTGGTTTTAAAGATGGTGATCATGCCCGCCTGTTTAGCGAGGGTCATGATTGCGGCGGCGTAGTCTAGGTACACGGTTGGCTCGTTATAGGTGAAGGCGATCCCGGCGCATCCCCGAGCCAGGGCGGCGGCGATGACCGCCTCTGGTGGCATAATTGCGCCCTCGGCGGATGGGTGGGCCTGCGCGATGCGCCAGTTCTGGCAGAAATCGCAGGTCATTGTACAGCCCAGGGTACCCAGCGAAAGCAATCGTGTGTCAGGCAGCACGTGGTAGAGCGGCTTGCGCTCAATCGGGTCGGCGTGCAGAACCACGGGCCGACCATCGGCCAGGGAACGCAATGCGCCGCCCTGACTGATGATTGTGCCGCACCGTCCGGTCTGGCCAGAGCGCAGGGTACAGCGGTGGGCACAGAGGCCGCAGGCCAGGGCGTCGGCCCCGCCTACGGATGTGGTCAACCGGTTCAACAAGGTTTCTGGACGCTGCATACGACCTTCCCTAACCTGTCGGGCTATCGGCTATCGGCTATCGGCTATGATCTGCCAGACGCTGGTAGCAGTCGCTGGCGCGCTGATCTTCCTTGAGGTAGGTGTAGAAGGCGGCGGCCAGTTCCAGTTCGCCACGCTGTTCCAGTTCGGCTGCACGCCGACGCAGCTCTCCCTGGAAATCACCACTCTTTGGCCCTTCTTCTGGCTTGCTGCGAAGCAGCCGCTCCAGTAAGCTGCGTTGCTCTTTCTCGGGTATGGGGGTTGGGGATTCTGGAGTTGGCTGCTCAGGAGTCGGGCGCACCGGCAGATCCTCCAGGTCGCTCAGGTCAAGGGGAGGCAGGGTCATCGAGCGCACCGCAATCCGGCCCGTCTGTGCGGGTGTGTCGAGACGGAGCAGGCGGGACAGGGGCTGGAGCGCGGCCACGGGGACATCGTAGCGGCTGGTTGGCGTCAACACGGTAAGTGTCTCGGGTGCGAGGCCGAGGACTGGGATGAGCAGATCTTGGGGTAGGGCGGGCAGTACGCGCATACCACGTGGTAGCAGCAATGTCGGTGGCTCACTACGGGCCAGGGGAAATCCCAGGGGTAGGCCGCTCAGTTCGTGGTCGTCGTCGGCCAACACCAGGGCAACCCCGTCACCTAGAGCGATTCGGGCGTGGGCGAAGAGATACCCTGGCAGGTGACACACCATTCTCTGGAGGCGGGAGATGGTGGGGGCGTCGAGGAGCAGCCCGTGGACAGGGCCACGGCTTGGCCCGCTGGGGCGCAGTTCCAGCCGCAGCCGCAGCCGCTCGGTCGGCGGTGCGCTCAACCTGATGCTCGTCGGAGCTTGGATCACTGCCTCAGTGAACTGCTGCATGGTGGTGCGCGGCGCGGGCGCGGCGATCACCGTTGTCCCCCAGGGATTGCCGGCCAAGATGAGCAGGCTGTGGGCCGGTAGGAGATCTTGCACGTGGGGCAGGTAGAGTGGCGTGCGTTGGCCCCAGACAACCAGGACGCGCCGTGCGGGTTCATGCTCCAGGTCGGACGGCTCCAAGACGTCGCTCAGGAGCGTGGTGGCGGGTAGGCGGCGCAGGAAGTCGCAGACAAAGCGCGGCGGCGGGCGCAACTCGGCAGCGGTAACAATGTCGAAGAGTGCCACCTCGCGGGCCACATCATCCTGCCGCCAGATGAAAAAGCGCACGCCGTAGGCCATGCCGTGGCGCTGCACATAACCGGCAATCAGCGCCGCCATGCGCCGGTCGGTCAGCAGGCTGAGGGTGGTCGGTGTTGGTGCGGGGGCGGGCAGGAGCGGTACGTGCAGCAAGGCGTCCCACAGTGAGGTTGGCTGCGCGACAAGCATGATCGGCGACTCGCCCGGTCGTAGCAGGGCCAGACCCTGCGCAGGTGGGCTGCCCTCGATGTCGCAGCCGTGGGGTGAGGCGGGATCGGCGTAGGCCACAAAGATATGCCCGTCGCCGACGAAGAGCCTGGCCCGGCTGACGCTGAGGCGGGCAGCCACCAGTGCGCCTTGGATGCCATCGTAGAACTGCGATGGTGCGGCCAGTTCGGGCGGCGGGGTGAGCAGGACGAGGGTCGGGCCACCAGCGGTTGTTGCAAGGGCCACGCCGCCGCTCAGGTCGGCGATCTGTGAGAGGGCGGCGAGGAAAGCTGCCTGCCGCCGACCGCCATAGACGGCCACAACGCCCTGCGCGCCCACGACAACCCCGCGCTCATCGCGGCGCAGCCCGGCATAGCGCGGGGCCGCGCCGACCTCTAGTGTCCGCAGTATCGGTGGAGATGCTATCGGTGGCGCAGGCACCGATGGTGGCACCGACGGCTGCGACGGTCGGGTGGATGGCGGTTTGACATCACTCCGTTTAACCGGCTCGAAGCGGGTTTTGGAGCGTTCGTTGGGTTTGCGCGTGTCATCACTCATGGGATACGACCCTTGTATCGCAATCCTACGGGAGATGTCGTGTGGAGTCGAGGCTTTAGCCGGAGAGCGCCGCCTAAAGCCTCGACTCCTCTTCACAACTAGGATAGGATTGCGATATTGACAGATTAGCTCAGAAAAAAAACGCGATTCCGAACAAGGATATGGGAGAGACGCCCCGCCGGGGCGTCTCTCCGTAGCCCCCGCATTAATTCTTTACACCTCCCTGTTTCTTCATTGTTCTTCCCTCCCCACCGCACAGGATTCAGGAGCACAGAAGCCAGAAGCCAGAATTCAGCATCCAGAAGCCTTATTCCGTGAGCGCTCGGGACCAGACAATCCGAAAAGACCTGTTGCCGATCCAGTTGTACGGGTAGAACCTGTAGCGGGCACCGCAGCACAATTGTTCTATATTACCAGTATACCACCCTGATGACAGCAGTATATATGTGCTTTGTGTAAAGTCTTTCTCCGCCTTAACCTGCCCCGGTGCCGCATTCGGCGTCGCCAGCCACTCCAAGACATTGCCTGCCATGTCCAGTGCGCCGCAATCTGCCGCGCCTGCCGGGAAGCAGCCTACCGGCGTTGGTCGTCCGATTCCCGTATCCGTGTAATTCGCCCGCTCGGCGTCGGGTGCGTCATCGCCCCACGGGTAGCGGCGTTGGTCAATTCCGCG
>CAIXLU010000517.1 GCA_903920315.1 uncultured Oscillochloris sp. | reverse complement strand
CGAATATCTACCACATTGACCTCGTGCGGCGTATTGAGGCCCGCAAAGAAGAGCAACGTCAGGCGACTCTGATAAAAGTTAGCGTTCGGATCGCCCATGCGCTCGTCGAGGTGAGCTTGCCAGAGCGCGTGCAGATAATCCGTGCGCCCGGCGTAACGGAGCCAGCCCTTACGCTCCAGAAAGACAATAAACATCAGCCGGTTAAAGAGCTTCTGGACAAAAAGACGGCGCGTAGGCGGATCAGGCAACCCCTGGAGCGTGCGCTCCGTCTGCTCAAAGCAGGCGCGGTAGGTGGCGAAGAACTGCTTCGTCACCGCTTCCACATCAAAGGCCGCATTGAGTCGCTCAATCACCAGACTCGGCGACACACCACCAAACATATCAAACTCATCGAAGCGGAAAGCCAATGCCGTCAGGCGCTCAATCGTCGTGCGGGCCAACGAACCCCGCTCGTAGGAGAGAATACGCAACTCAACCCGCTTGCCGCCGCGATCCCTGGCCCAGACAAACGAGATCTGCCGCCCGCCCTGCGTCACATAGCACAGCACATGCTCAAACGCGACAGCGGAGAGGACGTGATAGACGGCACGACGCTGGGTAACGGTAGGCAATGTGGAGTAAGGCCACTCAACACGGAACACCGGAATAGTACCGAGTTGGGCCACAGGCTGGGCCAGAAGGGTCTGGTTAATCGGAGTACCAACCGCAAGCTGCTGCGCAACACCGTGCGAACTGCCCCAATTGAGCGTCTGCGCAAAAAGATCACGCAGAGCATCGGGATGGTCGGCGTGATCGAGCTGGTGGTGAATAGTGGTGAGGAGTGAGTCCGTCATAGGGGTGTGTTCCATTGAGGATCGGGTGTAACGCAAAGGGGCAAAGGGGCGAAGGCGCGAAGTTTTTTTGGATTCTTTGGGTCTTTGCCTCTTTGTGCCTTTGCATTACATCATGATCCGTGTTTAACGCAAAGATGCAAAGGAGCAAAGGCGCGAAGTTTTTTTGCTTCTTTGCATCTTTGCTTCTTTGCGCCTTTGCGTTACATCATGATAATCCCCAACGAACACACAACCTGCGGGTCGGGTGGGGTTGTGTCATCAAGATCGGTGATGATCACCAGCCGATCCTCTTCAGCGAAGCGCAGTGCATACTCGGCAAGTGCTTCATCCGATGCTCCTAGCCGAATGTGTTGGCTGAGTGTGGGGCGAGTCTTCTCGTTGAGTGGGAAACGCAGCAGAGCGTCGAGGATTGTGGGCAGGCGATCAAGGTAAGGGCGCGAGAAGAGTGTCGGGCGGCGCTGATGCTGTTCCAGAAAGCGTTTAATCCGCTCGTAGACTTGGCGACGGACGCTGCGTTGGGTTCCGAGTTGACCGGCGAAGGTATTCTGCTCGTGCAGAACTGCCTGGAGTCCTGCGGTAACGAGATCGTGGTGGTTGGCGGTTTTCGGCAGTGCCGGGGTATCGTGGCCGCAGGCAATAGCGCGGAAGGTTGCGGCAATGGATTGCGAGATCACCTGACCTTGCGCATCAACCCGGACAATGGCATCGGTGTCATCGGGAAAGCGCAGGTAGCTAATTACCCCCGGTGGCAGAGCGGGGCCGTTGCCCGCATCAACCGGACGGGCCGCAGCAACAATCGGTGGCAGGGCCAAACTAGCGCGGCGATCCATTTCACTGGCACTCTTCCAGATTTGCAGGGCCGCACTGGAGAGATCAACATCCTCGTCGCCATCATCTTCCAGCACGCTCTCACGTTCGGTATAAAGATCACGGAGTTTATGCGCGGCCTCCTCACCAAAGAAGGTTTCATCCGAACCAACCACCTCCTGATTATCCTGGAGGCGTTGGGAGAGCCGCGAGCGCAGACCAATAATGCGCTCAACACCAGCGGCGGGCATAAACGAGTACGCCTCAATCGTATCTGCCTGCTGACCAATTCGGTCAACCCGACCAGCGCGCTGGATGAGGCGGATGATCGCCCACGGCAGATCGAAGTTGATCACAATATGGGCATCTTGCAGGTTCTGTCCTTCACCCAAAACATCCGTCGCAATCAACACGCGCAGTTCGGTTTCACCAGTGCGCAGACCCGCGTTACTCTGCGGGCTAAAGCGACGGGCGAGAGCGGTAGGATGATGCGACTGGCCGGTTGCCACTGCCAGATCTGTCACCCCACGGATACGAAGTTGCTCACCCACATAGAGCGCGGTATCGGCAAACTGCGTAAAGATCAGAGCCTTATCTGTGGGATGCGTCTCGCACAAGAGCTTCACCAACTCAGCAAGTTTCGCATCGCGCTCCGGCAACCAGCGTCCTGTACGTTGCACAAGCTCCGCAAGGGCACGGGCATCAGCGCGCAGCGTGCGCTTGAGGCTGGCCTGAAAAAACTGCGAGTCGAGCCAGGTAAAGCGGCGCTGGAAGTGTGTCGAGTAGGTAGCGTAGACCTGAGCGGCGCGGGTCGCATAAACAGCAAGTGCGGCATCAGGATCAGGCATACCCGCATCAAGGGACTGTACCTCTGTATCTGCCTGCGCATCGTCAGCAACATCATCGTTTGGAGGAATCTCATCATCACCGTCACTGATGGCCGCATCGAGCATGGCCACATCCTGGGCACCAATCGGCACCGGCCTACCATTCTCCAGCGCATAGAGCGTAATCATATTGCGCAGAATATGGCGCTCCAGCGAGATCAAGAAACTGTGACCGCTCGACTCCAAACGCTTAAAGAGATTCGTGCGACTGAAGCCAATCAAGCGTCGCCCCGCCCGCGCCAGATTATCGAGCAGCGCACGCTCCGCCGCCGACGCCCGACGAGCGGCGGTCTGATTAACATAGGCTGCCAACTCATAGCGCGGCAGATTGAGATTCTCCAGCACCTGCACAACATGCGTATGATAGAGTCGGGCATACTGGTCGGTGGGCGACGTCTCATCAAGGGCAAAGCTGAGGGTACGGGGCTGACGTTTGGGGAAATAGGCCGGTGTGCCATTGAGCAGCACAAAGTAACGCTGGCGATCCGCGTCGAAAGTGGCATACGTGCGCGTGATGAACTGACGGGTACGGCGCACCATAAAGAGGCGCATCAGATCACGCCAATCATCCGGGTAGGTACTCTGCTCAAACGCACGCAGCGAGCGCGGCGAGGCATTAAAGGTGGCCCGGAAATCGGCCTCATTCTTGCCAGAGGCAGCATAATCCTGAAAGAACAGCTCAGGCCGAATGCGGATGTCGCTCTGCTCATCAAGAAACAGGCGCAACTGATTACTCAGATCGGTGAACTGCTTGTTATAGGGCGTTGCCGTCAGCAGCATCACCCGCGAATCATTGCGCAGAATATAATCGCGCACGGCAGCATAGCGTTGACCCTCGCGGTTACGCAGGTTATGGCTCTCATCAATAATCACCAGCGTATAACGGGGCAAGTGAGGCAACTGCTCAATCACGCGCCCGAAGGAAAGTACCGCCCCCGATACCCGATACTGACCGAAATACCACTGCCACATCTCAACCAGCTTAGGGGGACAGAGTACTAGGGTATTACTATTCTCGACGAGCTGAAAGATTCGGGCAACCGCCGTCGCGATCAACGTCTTCCCCAACCCCACCACATCACCAAGCAGGACACCTTTACGGCGCTGAAGATAACGCGCCGCCAGCGCCACTGCCTCAACCTGAAAGGGAAGCAGGATGGTGAGAAGATCAGGCGGCACCGTAAACTCGCGGGAACCCTCGCGGGCATCCTGCGAGAGATGAAAGGCCATCTTGAGGTAGACGTGATAGGGCTTAACCAGCTTCTCACTCACCCAACTCGTCTCGATCAATTCCGCAAGCTCCTGCGAAATATCGAAACTCTGCGGATCATTCCAGCGATCCTCGAACCACGCCTGGAGCTTGAGGGTTGCATCCTGATCAACCACATCCACATTCAGCTCACCCTGCCCCTGGAGACCGGAGAAGGTCAGGTTACTACTCCCCACGAACCCAACCAACGGCGTAACGGGATCGTTGCGCTCCACAAGGTAGAGCTTCGCGTGCAACTGATGGCGAAGGAAGAGCCTCACGCGCACCTTTTTAGCTCGCAACTGAGCAGCCAACGTGCGCAGCGTCATCTCCGCAGATGCGTTGGGAACACCAAACTCGATCTGCTCCTTAAAACTCTTAGCCGCAGCATGGCGTAGCCGAACCATCGTCGGCCCATCGAGATAGCCATCGCCCTCGCGCTGAACCCGCTGGGCCGAACGCATCAACTCCTCAGGCGGACGCTGCATGCCAACAATGAGTCGGCAGCAGCCATCATCAGCCCCAGAGAAAGATTCGACATACGACGCGAGGCTATCCCAGCCACGCAGGTTAAAGTAGCCAACGGAGACATCAAGGCGGTGGGAGGACGAGAGAACCGAATGAAGCGCGGGAAGGAGTCGGGTAGTAATGTTATCGAAAATCTTGGGCATGCGGTAGACGTTGACTTTCGGTTGCCGCCTGCCGGGGGGCTGAAGCCCCACGGCGATGCAATGCTGGGCGATTTTAACGTGTTCCGCTACCTCAGCTACGTTCCCGCCGCATGACGGATCTCGCGCAGGATGGCCTCTACCTGGTCGGACGACTGACCGTGACGCGCAAGCACCTGAGCGGTCAGATCCAGCACCCGATCAGCGAAGCGCTGCGCAAGATCCTGGCGAAGACCCTGCCCGACGTAGAGCTTCATCAGAGCCTCAACCGACATATCGCGGCTCGTCGCCACGCGCTCAAGCTCGTGCAGCGTCTCCACGGGCACATTCAAGGGAACGACTATCGCAGGGCGTGGCCGCAGCGTTAGCTCGGCGGGGATCTCAGGCTGACTCATAGAGATTCCTTTCAGCAAACGTCATGCTGTGCTGGACACTATTCAGCAGAGACGAGCATCGTGAGCCGGGCTACACCCAGTCTTTGATCTGAAAGGCCGAGTCAAAGGGATTCACAAAGCGCACGCCATCAAGTGTCGCCCCCACATTGAAGTCTTCGCTGAAGATAACCGGGATCTGGTTGAGCCGGGCAGCCGCCCAGATCTGGGCATCCCAGAAACTCAGCTGATAATCGCGCACGCCCCGAGCGGCCTCTAGCACGATCAGGCCGGTGAGGTCGTAGACCGTCCATGCGCGTAGGTAGTTCTCGACCCGGACATACGCATCGGTGATACTCAGGGGGGCGGCGAGCTTACGTGTGACCGTGACAAAGAACTCGGCAAGAACCTGGGTGGTGATAGCACCGGCGCTGCGCTGAATCAGCTCATCAAGCACATCGAGTGCTTGTTGCTGCTTGACACCCGCAGCGCGATCATAGGCATAGACGAGTACATTGGTGTCAACGAGGATATTAGCGCTCATACAGATCCTCGCGCCGCCAGATGCGCGTTCCCACAACCGGCCCCTGCGCGATGAGGCCAGAGATATAGGCGCGTTCCGACTCCCATGCCTGGAGATCATGTCGGGCAGGCTGCCCCCCAGTGATATGTCGGTCAATCGCCTGGCGAATGAGTTCGGCCTCAGGTACACCGCTCACGCTGGATAGGCGCTTGAGCAGCACCTCCTGGTCGGGTTCAAGGTAGATTTGTTTGCGGATCTTGGTAGCCATCGTACCCCTCCTGATGATATACATTACAGTATACATCATAGAAGCTCGTGAGATTTGCTTTATCGCAATACCGCAGAAGTAACGCTGTCAGACGTATGTCATGTCATGCTGAGCGAAGCGAAGCATCTGTCCCGGCTTCCGGCCAGACCCTTCGCTTCGCTCAGGGTGGCATGGTGCCCGCGATGGAATAGTTAAAAAGATCCGCCTCCCTGCATCCATGCGTTATCTAACTGCTACTCATTCCTTCGCTATAATAACAGACACACGTATTATCCAGACCTACACTCCAGAGGGGATGTTCATGAAAATTGTGATTACCGGGGGGGCTGGCTTTATCGGTAGCCACCTCATTGATCGGCTGGCTCGTGACGATGGCGCTGAGATCCTGGCGATAGACAACTTGCACCGTGGACGGCGCGAGTACTTGGCCCAGCACGCGAGTAACCCCGCCGTGCGCCTTGTCGAGGCCGATATCCGCAATGCCGACGCCCTGCGCGATCTCTGCGCCGGAGCCGATGTGATCTACCATCTGGCCGCTCAGTCGAATGTGATGGGCGCGGTGAGCGATCTGAGCTACTCGTTCGCCACTAATGTGGCGGGCACGGTGAACGTCCTTGAGGCGGCACGGGTCGGTGGCGTGCGTCGGGTGGTCTTCTCGTCGTCGCGTGAAGTGTACGGTGAGGTAGATCGGCTGCCGGTACCGGAAGAGACACCCTTTAACGCGAAGAATGCCTACGGAGCCAGCAAAGCTGCCGCCGAACTGTACGCTCGCGTCTTCCTGAATACCTACGGCGTGGAGACGGCGGTACTGCGCTTGGCAAATGTCTACGGGCGGCGCGACCGCGACCGGGTGATTCCGCTCTGGATGGATGCTGCCGCCCACGGGCAAGAGATGATCGTCTACGGCGGACAGCAACTGATAGACTTCGTCCACGTTGACCAGGTGGTTGAGGCGATGCTGCGCGCCTCCAGTGCGGAGATCATCGGCCAACCGATCAATGTGGGTAGTGGACAAGGCACGCCCCTGCTCGAACTGGCCGAGCGGGTGATGTCTCTGCCAGGCGCATCATCGCGGCTCGACCTGCGACCGGCGCGTAGTGTGGAAGTGGCGCGCTACACCGCCGAGATCGGCCTGATGCGTACGCGACTCGGCCTGGAGCCGCCATCTGACCCGCTCTTCGCCCTCAATGAAATCTGGGAGGATTATCGCCCATGAGCCATGCGCCCGCCGACGGAGGGCCGCTCCGCATTTCAATCAATGCACCAGCGGCCTTCCATCTGCTAGCCAAGCCAACCGGCGCAACATGCAATGTGGATTGCGCCTATTGCTTCTTTCTCTCGAAGGAGTTGCTCTATCCTGGCAGCCGCTTCCGCATGGCCGAGGAGGTGCTAGAGACCTACATTCGGCAGTTGCTGGAGGCACACCAAACCCCCGAGGTAATCGTGGCATGGCAGGGCGGCGAACCGACCCTGATGGGCATCGAATTCTTTCGCCGCGCTGTGACCCTTCAGCGCCAACACGCCCGGCCCGGACAGCGCATCATTAACACTATCCAAACCAACGGCACACTGATTGATGACGCATGGGCGGCCTTCTTTAAGGAACACGAGTTCCTGGTTGGGATCAGCATTGATGGCCCGCGAGATCTCCACAATGCCTACCGAGTGGATAAAGGCGGACACGGCAGCTTCGATCTTACGTTGCGTGGGCTGAGTTTCCTTCAGAAGTACGGCGTGGAATACAACACCCTCACCTGCCTGCACCGCGCCAACGCGAGTCAACCCCTTGAGGTCTACCGTTTCCTGCGCGACGAGTGCGGATCACGCTTTCACCAGTACATCCCGATCATCGAGCGGGTAGATCGCAGTGAGCGAGGCCAGGGAGATGAGCACCGCTCGTGGCGCGATCGGCCCCTCTACACGCAAGATGGCGAACTCGTGACGAATCGCTCGGTGTCCGCCGATGAGTATGGGCACTTTCTGATTGAGGTATTTGAGGAATGGGTGCGCCGCGATGTAGGGACGGTCTATGTGCAGATGTTCGACGTGGCTCTGGCAAGTTGGATCGGCGCACCAACAGGTTTGTGTATCCACTCCGAGACCTGCGGCACAGCTCTGGCGCTAGAGCATAACGGTGATCTTTATAGCTGCGATCACTTCGTGGAGCCGACCTACCGCCTGGGAAATATCAGCGACCAGCATATGATCACACTCGTGGCGTCGCCACAACAATTGGCCTTTGGTCAGCGCAAGCACGACAGCCTACCGCATGTATGCCGTACATGCGATGTGCGTTTTGTCTGCCACGGCGGATGCCCGAAGGATCGCTTCATCAGCGCGCCGGATGGCGAGCTAGGGATGAACTACCTCTGTGCGGGCTACCAGCGTTTCTTCCGGCACATTGATCAGCCGATGCGTTTTATGGCCAAGCAATTGCATAGCGCCAGAGCGCCCTCCGAGATCATGCGTCACTACGCCAGTCAGGACGAAGCATTCCGCAAGGCTGTGGCAGCAGCAGGACGCAACGAACCGTGCCCCTGCGGCAGCGGGCGCAAAACCAAGCACTGTCACGGCAGAGGCACGTAGCGCACTACATCTCAAGACTTCTGGATCTGTGGGAGATAGACGTGCTGCCATGCACGATCACGATAGAGCTGGCTCAATTTCGCAGCCATCTCATCGCGCTTGGCGGTGTTGGCAGTACTCGTTCCGGCTAGATTAGTCACTTCGTTCGGGTCAGTCTGGAGATCGTAGAGTTCATCCTGATCCGCGACCGCGCCGGTTGGGTCAATGTAGTGGGTATACTTCCAGCGCCCGTCGAAAATGCAGCGGATATACTTCGGCTCACGGACAACCGAGACGATGGCGGTGGGGTCTGAGCCAGCATACTGGTCATCGAAGGTGAAGAGGATGCTCTCCTGTACCGACGCACTCGGGTTGAGCAGCACCGGCAGCAGATTGCGCCCGCTGAACCTGTAGCCAGACGGGATCGGCGCATTGGACAGCGCGGCCAGCGTCGGCATCAGATCAACCAGAGATGCCAGAGCGGTGGTGGTACGTGCGGTTGGGAAGAGCAGCGGGTTCGAGCAGACCAGCGGGACGTTCATTGTCTCTTGGTAGGCGTTGTACATCTTCTGGCGCAGCCCGCCGTGGGAAAGCCCCAACTCACCGTGGTCTGCGGTGCGGAACACCACCGTGCTGTCGCGTAACCCCGGCACCGCCTCAAGCGCATCAATCACCGCGCCGATGTGCTTATCCACCACCTTGTGCAGGTAGGCGTAGAAGTTCACGTAGTCGCGCTGGTCGGTAGACGGGAGCGGACGGATCACGCCGAGCCCGATAGTGAGGTAGGTGAGGGTTTGCGCATGGGTCGTGGGCTTATTGTTATTGGATAGATCCTCATTCCGAGACTCGGCGGGGATGTCTGTCCACTGAACGCCCTGTTCATACTTAGTCGTATCCGCGCTATAGACCGTATCGCCGCCGACCGTACTCGGATAGGAGAGGACATCGTGCGGATTGACGAACGAGACAATCAGCGCAAACGGCTGGGTCGCCGTACCAGCCGCCGTCTGGGTCTGCAAGAAGGCAACCGCCTGCTGAGCGAAGTCCGCATCGTGGTGAGCATCACCGCCGCCGAAGCCTGTGGGGTCGGTGTTCTCGCCGGCATCAGGCGCAACCCAACCCTGGAAGCCATAGGAAGCCACCT
>CAIXLU010000516.1 GCA_903920315.1 uncultured Oscillochloris sp. | reverse complement strand
GGCTACCCTGCCCTGCGCTGCGCTCACCGCCTGGAGCGCATTGGTGACAGAGGGCCGCATCCAGCCCGGCGACCGCGTGCTTATCCAGGGAACCGGCGGCGTCTCGCTTTTTGCACTCCAGTTCGCCAAACTCCTCGGTGCCTTCGCCATTGTCACCTCCAGCAGCACGCAGAAACTGGAGCGTGCCCGCGCCCTCGGTGCCGATGCGACGATCAGCTACCGCGACACGCCCGAGTGGGGCCGCAGCGTGCGCGAGATCGCCGGGGGTGATGGGGTTGACCACATTGTTGAGGTGGGCGGTCAGCAGACTCTGCCACAGTCGCTGCGGGCGATCAGGCCGGGCGGAACGATCAGTCTGATCGGGGTCCTCTCGGGGCCAGCCATGGATGCTCGCCTGGGTATGGTGGTGACGCGCCAGGTACGACTTCAGGGCATCACGGTGGGGAACCGCGATGGGTTCGAGGCGATGTCCCGTGCAATCTCTCAGCACCAGGTGCGCCCTGTGGTTGACCGGGTCTTCCCCTTCGATGCGTTGCCCCAGGCTCTCGCCTACCTCACCAGCGGCGCACACATCGGCAAAATCTGCATCAGCCATAGTTGATGCGGATCTTGTCCTCGAATCATCACTAGTCTGCTACTTGACATTGCCAGCGAAGCTGGCAATGTCAAGTAGCAGACTATGATTCTTCAGGTTGTCAGTTCATACACAGTGAGCGGGCGACGATCAGCTCATCCTCAGTGGCAATGGAGTCCAGGGGCATATCATAAGAATCATGGGGCAGACAGGCAACCTCCTGCGCACTGAAGGCCACCCCGTAGGCGATGGTGGGGGCAGTTGCGAGAAGCCGATCATAGTAGCCCTTGCCATAGCCAATCCGGTAGCCGTCACGGTCAAAGCCAAGCATGGGCACGATGGTAAGATCCCAGTCGCCAGGGTTGGCCGGACAGATCGTGCGCGGGGTGCGGGTGCCGAAGACGCCCTCCGTAAAGTCGGCGGGATCGATCCCGGTGATCCAGCAGTGGCTCAGGCGGCGGTGCGAGTCGAGTATCGGAACTGCGACAGCCTTGCCCTGGGTGAGGGCTATCGCGATCAGGGTATACGTGTCAACTTCTGAGCGAATTGACAGGTAACAATGAATGGCGCGGGCACGCTGAAAAGCAGGCGAGGCGATGACTCGCTCGCGGATGGCTTCGCTGCGCGCATCACGGCCTTTGATCTGATCACGCCGGGACAGCAGCTCGCGGCGTAGGTGAGATTTTTTATTCATAGTGATATTTAGAGATGCGGTGCCCCGATTTTTTTAATGATCGCCACCAGGGGTGGCACAGGCTTTGCTCCCGGCTTCCTGCGAAACCAACCGAGGTCGGCTCGCACCGCCTGCTCCTTCATCTCCGTGGCCCCCCAGATGAAGGATGCGCCCGCGATACCGAGCAGCGCAGACCAGCCCGCGTTGCCCACACACAACGATCCGCCGATCAACGCGATCCCCAGCAGCAGCGGAAACGGCCACCAGAGGTAGCCGAGGGAGTATTCCAGGCGAATCACCCAGATGAAGCCAAACCCGATCATACCGAAGCTGAAGAGTCCGAGCGCACTACCTGCCCAGTTCATAGAATGTATTGCCTTTAGACAAGGTTTCAGGTTTCAGGTTTCAGGTTTCAGGTTTCAGGTTTCAGATTTCAGGTTTCAGGTTTCAGATTTCAGGTTTCAGGTTTCAGGTTTCAGGTTTCAGGTCACGCACATCTGAAACCTGGCACCTGAAACCTTGTCTATGGAGTTTCCTACGATGAAACGCTCTATCCGCATTGCCGCTGCGCTCCTGATCGCGCTGGCTCTGGGCGCATGTTCTGCCGCGCCCGCTGCTCAATCGCCTACCGCTACGCCTGCCGCTGCACCTACCGCCGCGCCCACGATCACTGATGCTCTTGGGCATCAGGTATCTATCCCGGCATCGGTGAAGCGGGTCGTTTCGCTGGCCCCTTCCATTACGGAGATCATTTTTGCGGTGGGGGCTGGCCCGCTGCTGGTGGGCGACACGAAGTACTGTAACTATCCGCCCGAGGCCGACGCCCTGCCCAAGATTGGCGGCTTTTCGGCCAATACGATTAGTGTTGAGGCGATTGTGGCCCTCAAACCCGATCTTGTGATTGGTGGGAGTGTGGCCCAGGCATCGGTGGCTGAGGCGCTGACTAAGCTGAACATCCCCACTCTGGTCTTCGACCCGAAGACTTTTGAGGAGGTGTACAGCAACATTGAGAAGGTTGGCGTGGTCACTGGGCACGCGGATGCGGCCACGGCGGTGGTGAAGAAGATGCAGGATCGGGTTGCCGCCGTGCAGCAGCAGATCGCGGCCATTCCCGCCGACAAACGGCCAACCGTCTTCTATGAGGTTTTTGACGCGCCGCTGATGACGGCGGGGCCGGGAACCTTCATCGGCCAGATGCTCGGGCTGGTGGGGGCGACTAGCATTTTCGCTGATGCGAAAGAGGACTACCCGCAGGTAAGTGCCGAGGCGATTGTCTCTCGCGACCCGGCGGTGATTGTGGGGCCAAGCTCGCACGGCAATAAGCTGACGCCTGATCAGGTGGCTGCTCGTCCGGGCTGGGATAAGATCCGCGCCGTGCGCGACGGGCGGATCGCCCTGATTGACGGCGATATGGTTTCGCGGCCCGGCCCGCGCCTCGCTGACGCGCTGGAGTCTCTGGCCAACGCGCTCTACCCGGCACCAAAGTGACAGGCCGACTGCGCCTGCGCCCGGCGATATGGGCGCCCACACTGGCCCTCGGCCTTGTTGTGGTTGCCATCCTCAGCCTGGGCGTTGGCGCGGTCTGGCTGCCCCCCGACCAAGTGGCTCGCGCTCTGCTGATACCGCATAGCCCGGATGCGATCAGCACCGCCGTAACCATTGTTTGGGATCTGCGTCTGGCCCGCGTGCTGCTGGCTGCCCTGGTGGGTGCCGGATTGGCTGGCGCGGGTGCGGCATTTCAGGGCATGTTTCGCACACCCCTGGCCGATCCGTTCGTGATCGGGGCGTCGGGCGGGGCGGCCTTGGGGGCGACGATGGCCATTCTCGGGAAGGTGAGCATCGGCGCGGCAACGGTGCCGGCGGCGGCGTTTATGGGGGCCATGCTCGCGGTTATGACGGTTTACGGAATTACGCTGGCCAGCGGGGCGAACTCGGCCACGGCCCTGCTGCTGGCCGGGGCAGCCCTGAGTACGATCCTCTCGGCGGTGGTCTCGCTACTTATGCTGATGAATGATCGCGCCATCCAGGAGATCTTTGCCTGGCTGCTGGGCGGCTTTTCAGGGCGGAGTTGGCCGCATCTGGCGATGTCCGGCCCGCCGATTCTGGCGGGGCTGGCGATGCTCTGGCTGCTGGCGCGACCGCTCGACGCCCTGACCAGCGGTGAGGAGACGGCGCGTAGCCTGGGTTTGCCGCTGAATGTGGCCCGTGGGGCGATTGTGGCGGCGGCGAGTTTGGTGACGGCGGCGGCGGTAGCAGCCAGCGGGCTGATCGGCTTTATCGGCCTGGCTGCGCCGCATATCGCCCGGCTGTTCTGCGGATCAAGCCACGCCCGACTCATCCCGGCCAGCGCCCTGGTAGGTGCCCTGCTGCTGCTCATCGCCGATAGCGCAGCCCGCACCCTGATCGCCCCCACCGAACTGCCGGTCGGCGTCCTTACCGCCCTGCTCGGCGGGCCGTTCTTTCTCTGGATGCTAGGCTGGGGAGGCTCACGATGACATTATGGCAAGGGGGAGATCCGGCTCCCTTCCCCCCTGGCGGGGGAGCGCTGACAGCCGAGGGGCTGCACTACGAACTGGGCGGGCGGGCTATCCTCGACCATGTGCAACTCCAGGTGCAGCCCGGTGAAGTGCTGGCCCTGATCGGCCCGAACGGCGCGGGCAAGACGACTCTGCTGCGCGCTTTGGCCCGCCTGCTACGCCCGCTTGGCGGGACGGTCAGCCTGGATGGGCGGGATGTTTGGCGGATGCGCCCACGCCCGGTGGCTCGGCACATGGCCTTGGCTCCGCAGGGCGCCGAGCTATGGCCGCTCAGCGTCGAGCAGTTCGTGGGCCTGGGCCGCGCACCGCACCGGGGCTGGCTGCTACCCCTTGGCCCCGATGACCGCGCCGCCGTGCAGCACGCTCTGGAGCGCACCGGCATGACGCTCCTGCGCGAACGCTCAGTGACGGAGTTGTCTGGCGGCGAGCAGCGCCGGGCCATCCTGGCCCGCGCCCTAGCCCAAGACCCGCGTGTCCTGCTGCTCGACGAACCCACCGCCGCTCTCGACTTGAAATATCAGGTAGCCATCCTCAGCCTGGCCCGTCAGTTGGCCCACGAGGATGGGCTGTCCGTGGTGATCACCCTGCACGACCTGAACCAAGCCGCTGGTGTCGCCGACCGGCTGGCCCTTCTCGCCAATGGGCGCGTGCTGGCCGTGGGTACGCCCGACGAGGTTCTTACCGCCGAGATGATCGGGGCCACCTACGGCGTGCCGGTGTCTGTCTGTAGACACCCGCTCGACGGGACGCCGCTGATCACCCCGCTGCGCGAAACGTGGTAGGGGCGAAGCAGCGCCACCGGAAGAGTGCCGGTACACGCGAACTATCCGGTGGCGCTGCTTCGCCCCTACAAAGGAACACCATATATGACCAAGGGTCTAGTAATCGTCAATACCGGCAACGGTAAAGGCAAGACCACCGCCGCTATCGGGTTGCTCACCCGCGCCTGGGGCCGCGATATGCGCCTGGGCGGTATTCAGTTTCTCAAGCACGAGAAGGCCAGCTATGGCGAACTGCGGGCCTTCGAGCGCATGGGCATTACCCTCACCCCGGTGGGCGATGGCTTCACCTGGATGAGCCGCGATATGGACGAGACTCAGGCGAAGGCACTGCACGGCTGGGAATTGGCCAAGGCACAGATCCTCAGCGGCGCGTACGATATTTTTCTGCTGGACGAGTTCACGTACGTGATGCACTTCGGCTGGCTGGATGCGGCTGAGGTGGTGGATTGGCTGCGTACAAACAAACCGCCGATGCTGCACCTGATCATTACCGGGCGCGATGCCCCCCAGGCGCTGATTGATTACGCCGATCTGGTGACGGAGATGCGCGAGATTAAGCATCCCTTCCGCGAGCAGGGCATCAAGGCGCAGCGAGGGATCGAATTTTGAGTAGCCATTTACGCGCACGCTCCCTGCTGATCGCCCTCGCCGCCGACGCGGTGATGGGCGAACTGCCCAACGCGTTGCACCCGGTAGTCTGGATGGGCCGCTGGATAGGGCTGGGTGAGCGGCTGATACTCGGGGGATGGGGGATGGGGGATGGGGGGCAGGAGGCAGGAGGCGGCTCCCGACCCCCGCCCCCCATTCCCCATTCCCCAATATTGGCCTGGGGCGCGATCTGGTTGGGCCTGAGTGCGGGTGGTGTCGGTGCCCTGGCGCGCCTGGTTCCGCAACACCCCCTGGCCCAGGGCGCATGTGCCTCGACCCTGTTGGCCTACCGGGCGCTGGATCGCGCCGTTGGCGAGGTGCAGGCGGCCCTGGAGCGTGATGATCTGGCCGAGGCCAGACGGTTGCTCGGGTGGCATCTGGTGAGTCGGCCCACGGGCGAGTTGCGCAGCGATGAGGTGGCGGCGGCGGCGATTGAGTCGCTGGCCGAGAATCTCTCCGACAGCCTGATCGCCCCAGTTTTGGCCTACCTCGCAGGCGGGTTGCCGGGGCTGGCGATCTACCGCATGAGCAATACCGCCGATGCCATGTGGGGATACCACAACGAACGCTACGAGTATCTGGGCAAGGCCGCAGCCCGCCTGGACGACCTGCTCAATCTCGTGCCGTCTCGCCTTAGCGCCGTACTCATCGCCCTGGCGACCCAGGTGATCAACCGGCGCGGCGCGGCGGCGTGGGCCGTGGCCTGGCACGACCACGCCCGCACCGCGTCGCCTAACGCGGGCTGGCCGATGGCGACGATGGCCGGTGCGCTGGAGACGGTGCTGGAGAAACGTGATCATTACCGCCTCGGCGAAGGAGCGCGGGTCGCCGATGCGGCTATGGTCGGCGAAGCCCGCCGCATCGCCAGGATTGTCGTGGCGGGCGTGGCCATCGCGCTGCTGTGCGGGGCAATCTATGAGTGAGCGAGAACTGCCGCGCCTGCTGCTGGCCGCGCCCATGAGCGGCAGCGGCAAGACCACGATTACCGCTGGACTGATCGCGGCCTTGGTCGCACGCGGTTTCCCGGTTGCGCCCTTCAAGTGCGGCCCCGACTATATTGATCCGAGCTACCACAGCCTCGCCGCCGGACGGCCATGCCACAATCTCGACGCATGGCTCGTACCGCCCGATCAGATCCCCGGTATTCTGGCCCGCCGTTCCCAAGGCGCGGATCTCGCCGTGATCGAGGGGGTGATGGGTCTCTTTGATGGCTATGCCGGCGACGATGACTCGGGCAGCAGCGCCCATATCGCCCGCCTGACCAACACACCTGTCATCATCGTCCTGGATGCGCGGGCGATGGCCCGCACCGCCGCCGCGCTGGTCGTCGGGTTGCGCGACTTTGACCCGCATGTGCGGGTGGCCGGGGTGATCTGCAACCGGGTTGGTGGCCCCGGCCACGCCCAGTTGCTCACGCGGGCGATTGAGGATTCCACTGGCCTGCCCGTCCTCGGATGCCTCAGCAGGGACGAGGCAATCAGCGTACCCGAGCGCCACCTGGGCCTGGTACCCACCGCCGAGCCGGGGCGTTGGCAGGCGTGGATTGGCGAGGTACGCGCCCGCGTCGAGGCCAGCGTTGATCTCGACCGCCTGCTTGTGATCGCCCGCAGCGCACCATCCCTCAGTGTACCTGCGCAGCTACAGACCCATACTCAGCCCTCAGCCCTCAGCCCTCAGCCCTCAATCATCGCCGTGGCCCGCGACGAGGCATTCAGTTTTCTCTACGAGGAGAACCTGGATTTGCTGCGCGAGGCCGGGGCGCAGATTTGCTTCTTCAGCCCGCTGCATGATCAGGCGCTGCCGGAAGGCACCGGGGCGATCTACCTCTGCGGTGGGTTCCCTGAGTTGTACGCCGCACAGCTCAGCGAGAACCGGCCCATGTGTGAGTCGCTGCGCGCTGCTGCCATCGCCGGGCTGCCGATCTACGCCGAGTGCGGCGGCCTGATGTATCTGACCGAGGCGGTTGTTGATGCCGAGGGCCGCACGTACCCGTTGGTCGGGCTGCTGTCTGGCCACTCAACAATGACCGACCGGTTTACCCTTGGCTATCGAACGGTACAGGCCCGGGCCGACAGTTGGCTCTGGCGCACGGGCGAAACCATGCGCGGCCACGAGTTTCACTACTCGATCTGGGAGCAGCGCCCGCCAACGATTCCCTGGCTCTATGCGTGTCTGCCCGACGCCATGCGGCCTATGGCCAGACCCGAGGGCGCGCACGCTGATACCATCCTGGCCTCGTATATCCACCTCCATTTCCGCGCCTATCCCGATCTGGCGACACGTTTTGTTGCCGCAGCCCAGCATGGGCGCAGCAGCGCGGCGCTGCTGCGCCCCAACAGGAGAACCACATGAGTCTGCTCACCGAGACCGTCGCCCGAATCAGCCCGCTCGACCCCGTTGCGATGGCGTTTGCCCGTGCTCGCCAGGATATGCTCACCAAGCCGCAGGGTGCCCTTGGCCGACTTGAGACACTCTCGATTCAGGTTGCCGGGATTACCGGCATGTCTCGCCCGCGCCTGCTCAAGCCCGCCGTGGTGGTAATGGCTGCCGACCACGGTATCGCTCGCCAGGGTGTGAGTGCCTTTCCCGCTGAGGTGACGCCGCAGATGGTACTGAACTTCCTGGCCGGAGGGGCGGCGATCAACGTGCTGGCCCGCCATATCGGCGCACAGGTAACGGTGGTTGATGTCGGTGTGGCCGCTGAACTGCCCGCTCACCCCGATCTGATCTCGCGTAAGGTGGCCCTCGGCACCGCCGATTTCTCGACGGTACCGGCGATGAGCCGCGCCCAGGCCCAGGAGGTTATCGAGATAGGTATTGCGGTGGTGAATACGCTGATTGACTCTGGTGCCGACATCATCGCCACCGGGGATATGGGCATTGGCAACACCACGCCGTCGAGCGCGATTGTCGCCGC
>CAIXLU010000515.1 GCA_903920315.1 uncultured Oscillochloris sp. | reverse complement strand
CTGCGGGAGTTGGGTGTCTCCGGCGAAGCGGCGGACATCATCGTGATGTGCGACGCCTGCAGCACTCAGCGCCGCATGTCCGATGCCTTCGGCGAGGAGGGTACACTATCCATGCCCGCCTGTCGCGGACGCCGCCCGCACCTGCGCGACTTTGAGGAGCAGGGCTGCGACCAACAGATGAAGGCGATCCTGCTGGGCGCATCCAACAGTTGGTTCGGGCTGACGTTGGCCGCGCTGTCGGTGCCGACGGCGGTGGACACGCTCAGTCAACAGGTCGAGGCCCATTGGCTCATTCTAGAGAAGGTGACGAGTACGGACGTCCTCACCGCCTTCCGGGCGATTGGTCAGCTCCAGCCCTTCCTTCAGGTGGGCGACGACGCGCTCTGGGACGCCATCGAGCGGAAGCGGAGCGGGGGCATCCCGGACGCCACCGAGGCGCGCAACCTGAAGGCCCCCGAGTGGCGGGTTCTTATCCATCCGGCCAGCGCCCCCCGGCTCCCCGACTTTCAGATCCATGCAGTGGCCCCTCCTCCCGCGTATGCACACCTGATTCGTCAGGTCGTGCTTGCCGAGAAACTGCGCGAGGTCTCGGCCTGCGTCGGCTTCACCCGTATTACCTCACCCGGCGACTTTGCCGAGTCCGGCGATCTGGCGGAGGAGCATCGCGCCCCGCTCTCCCGCAAGAACCCGACCTGGGTCCCCGCAGGGGAGGTGCGCGGCGAAGGCATCTTCCTGGAATTCGATGAGGCGGCCATCCAGGCATGGTGCGCCCGTCCGGCGGTCGTCGCCTTTGAACACGACGCCTTCGTGGCCCACCGGCGCTGGCGGCGGGCACGGCGTATCCCCGACCCGCAGGCCGGATTTCCAGGAGTGCGCTATATACTGCTGCACTCGTTCGCTCACGCCCTGATACGCCAGGTTGCTCTGGAGTGCGGCTACGCGGTAGCCAGCATCCGCGAGCGGATTTACGCCCTCCCGCCAACCGACACGGATGGGCCGATGGCGGGGGTTCTGCTCTACACGGCGGCCCCGGATAGCGAGGGCACCCTGGGCGGACTCGTCCGTCTGGGGACGGCGCACATCCTGGAGCGGCATATCACGGCAGCCCTCGATGCCATGCGATTGTGCGCCTCCGACCCGCTGTGCGCCGAGCATACACCCCTGATGGAGCCACAGACCTTGCACGGCGCGGCCTGTCACGCATGCCTCTTCGCGCCCGAGACCTCGTGTGAGCGGGGAAACAAATACCTTGACCGCTCGCTGCTCATCCCGACGGTGGATCAGGATGGGCGCAGCTTCTTTGGAGGGGCGTGATGGAAGGGGTGAACGACGCACTCTTCCCCGCGATGGCGGCTCTCATCGAGTACCTGCCGGAGGGTGCCATTCCCCCACTGGCCGAGGCCATCACCGGAGTCACGCCCGGCGCGTGGGCAGCGCTACACGCAACGGCCACGCGGGTGCTGGCGGCCCCGCACTACCGCGAACAGGTAGGAGCCTTTGTGACGACATGGCAGACACAGGCTCCGTCGGTACCCCCCGCCTGTGTGGCCGTGGCGCTCCAGGCAGCAGCCAGCGCCGTGGGTCGCCAGCGCCGGGCGCAGACAGTCGAGGT
>CAIXLU010000514.1 GCA_903920315.1 uncultured Oscillochloris sp. | reverse complement strand
GCGACGATGGCCCCGCCCCGCGCCGTTTGCTCGCGCTGCTCCTGCCCACCCTGCTCGTTATCGTCTCCTGGCCCGCGCTTGGCCCCACTCTCTCCCACCCAATAACCATCGCCGCCGCCATCGCCAACCCCATCGCTACCCCCACCCCCACCCGCACGCCCCCGCCCAGCATCAGCCTGAGCATCGAACTGCCTCCCGGCGTCGGCACCTCGGCCCTCATCGTCCGCGTCGGCGACACCGTCCGCGAGGGGCAGACCATCGCCCGCTGGGATGTGCCATCCCCCACGCCCTGGCCCTCCCCCACGCCGCCCCCGATGCAGCCAAGCCCCGCGCCCGCCGCGCCCGCCGAGGTCTTTGTCCCTCTGCCCGCCGACCCGTCGGCCCTCATCAGTGCCCAGGCCGAGGACGCCGCCGCCCAGGCCGCCGCCACCGCCGAGCGCCTCGCAACCACGCAGCGCCACCAGAGCGAGGCCACCGACGCCCTGCGCCGCCGCGACGCCGCATCCCTCGCTCTCGCGCAGCTCCAGCCTGCCCACGAGCGCCCGCAGGCCGAGCGCCAGCACGCCGTTGCCGCCGCCGCCCAGGATCTCACCGCCGCCCAGGCCGCAGTCGCCCAGGCCGCTGACGACACCAGCCGAACCCGCGCCGAGGCCCAGGTCCGCGCCGCCCAGACCGACCTCACTACCGCCCTCGATGCTCAATCCCGCATGCGGACAGAGCAAGGCATCGAGCGTCAGCGACTCCAGGCCACCCTCGCTGCCGCCCAGGCCGACCTCGACGCCCTGCCGACACGGCAGGCCAACGAGCGCTCCGCCCAAGAGTCCCGCATCGCCGCCGACATCGCCCGATCCCAGGGCCGCATCGCCGCCGCCCGCGCCGCCCTCTCCAACGACACCGCCCGCGCAGAGGATGACCACCGCCGCGCCGTGGCCACCGCCCAAGCCCAGGCCCAGGCCAACACCGCCGCCACCGCCGAAACCGGGAACCAGCGAGCCACCCAGCAGGCCGAAACATGGGCCACATCCGCTGCCGCCACCGCCGCCGCGATCCCCACCCCCTGGCCAACCCAGATCCTCGCCCGCGCCGCCGGTCACATTGCCCGCATCAGCGCCGAGGAGCGCAGCGGTCGCCTCATCATCACACTTGAGCTGACATCATTGTAGGGGAGGGGAAAGACCCACATACCGCACTACCGCAGACGTAACGCCGTCACACTCACGCAGAGCGAAACGACGCATCCCGGCGATGATCAATCATCGCCGGGACGCGTCGTTTCGCTCTGCCTGACCGCGTTAGGCACCCATGCACGGGGCGCGCACACCATCGCGATGAAAATGGACCGTAGGGGCGCGTCGCGACGCGCCCCTACCCGACACCCGCCTATTTTTACATCAGGGAAGCAGTACGGCCACATACCGCAAGAGACAAGGTTCAGATCATCGCCGACGTGGGCGGTTCCCGCGTCGGCGGAGGCCGACGACCGGCGGAACGCCCCACAGGCGCGACTTCAGTCGCCCGCCTATTTCCCTGGCAGCGTAACTTTTTGGATAGCTGAGTCGGTGTAAACAAATGAGAGAATGCCCACAGTGTATTTCACCAGAAATTAATTCACTATCTATCATTTACTAATATAATGTACCATGTTGACTAGTTTTCAGAAATGTGCTACAGTGTGCTCGTATAACTCTTTGATTCCCAAAGGGTACGAGGCCATGTTCACCTTTAACACACGGCGAGCAATACAACTCCGACGAGAGCTGTCGGCTAAGCTCAACCGCACCGTCACACGGACGGAGGTGGCTCATGAAGTATCCGCACGGCTGATCAAAATAGGAGACAAGCCCGTTGGACTACAGGTAATCCTGAGGATGGAGATGTGCAAGCCCCAGCGCATTGACATTGCGACACTGAACGCCTTCGCCTCATTTTATCGCAGTCACGGCCTTGATGTGAGTACACTTGTGCGCTACATCGAAGACGAGGAAGAGGAACCCAACGATAAAAACATAGTGCCGCACTACGCATCTGCGTAGCACGGCACTATTTTCACAGCGACCCGAGCGCCATCAAGCAATCATCGCTGCGATACCACCACCCAAACGGCCCGAAGGCCGCCTAGGGAAGAGCAAGTGATGTCTATTCGGTAGCTGAACCAAAGCAACCGAGCGACCTCCCACTCGCGACACTCTCTTAACGTTCCTATCGGCTCCCAACCACATCCGTGTCATTACTGACAACGGGCTATGGACGCATTGCAGTATCGAAGGGCAAGCCCCTACAGCATAGCACAACTCTGCCCATCTGAAAAGAAACCGGCATTAAATTTCCTTAACTTCTTTAGACATGATCCGCAGATACCTTACCGTTCATGCCAAACTTTGGCATCGTGATGCGCTCAACCCAAAATCTAAAATCCGAAATCTAAAATCCGAAATCTAAAATCCGAAACCTTACCAAGGAAAACACACCCATGTCCATCGTCCCCCCCATTCCCACCGACCCGGCGCTCCTACGACAGCCTACCGGAGTGCGCTTTGCCGATATTCCCGTCCCGTTCCTCTTACTCTCAAAGTATCCCAGCGACCCCGATACCGTCATGACCTGGCTGGTGCGGGCGATGGCCGAACGGGAGGACGCAGCCCTCGGCCTGCCCCCCCGCGAGGACGACTTCCTCTCCGCCACCGCCGGGATGGACCTTGATGATTTCGTGTTCTGCACGAAATCGCTCATTGACGACCACTGGCTCACCCGCGACCCCAATGGCACCATCCGCGTCCCCTGGGGCTACCTCTATGCGGCCAGCGTCGAGGCCGCATGGGCGCTTCAGCAACAGGTCGAGGCCCTCCGCGCCCGTCACGCCGCAGACCAAGCAGCAGCCACGTCCACCCAGCAGCCGCTCGATCTTGAATGAGGCACCTATGCGATTCGCGCACACCACCCGACAAAAAGAGCCGCTAATGGCCGACTATCAGCCATCGGCCATCAGCCATCGGCCATCAGCCCCCGGCTATCGGCTCCCGGCCCCCGGCTCCCGGCTATCGGCCCTCAGCCCTCAGCCCTCAGCCCTCAGCCCTCAGCCCTCAGCCCCCGGCTCTGTTTATATTCCGCTCCCACGGAGAACGCGATGACGACGACCGCTCACGATCTACTCGACGCCATCCAGGAACACGAGTCGGACTGGACTATCTCCTGGCTGATTGCCCACGCCGATCCGGAGCTCTGGGCACCTCGCCAGTTCATCATCGTGGATGAACTCACCAAAGGCTCTCCCTCCCTGGCTGCCACCTGGCGTGCGATCTACCGCCTCTGGGTCTTCTACCGGCCCAGCGGGCGCTTCCGCTTCGGCCTGCGTATGATCGCCGATGTCGGCGGCGTCGGTCGTGGCCACCTCAGCGGCATCCACGGCACCATCCGCAAACTTGCCGAACTCGAGTTGATCATTGTCACCGGCATGGACGCGAACCCCCGCAATGATGCCGCACGCAGCGACCGCTGGGAATACCAGATTGACCCCACGCGCCTCGAAGCCCGAAGCATCCAGATCATCCGCGCCCGCCTCACCACCGGCCATCGCGTCGCCCGCCGCCGACCCAACGCCCAGCAGCGCGATCTCTTCGCCGCCCTCGACCTGGCACCCGCCGAGTCCATCCTGGATCTCGCTGGTGCCGACGATGCCGCCCCCCCCTTCATCGAGATCCCCCGGGTGGCACCGGTGGGTGCCAGCGTCGCCGCGTACCGGCACTCACCAGTGCCGTCAGCGTCAGCAGCACCCGTTGGTGCCAATGGTCAGGGCGCACTGGCACCCGTTGGTGCCAGTGGTCAGGGCGCACTGGCACCGATGGGTGCCAGTGGTCAAGGCGCACTGGTACCGATGGGTGCCACATTCACCTCGGTTGACACCGCTGGAGCCCGCATCTGGCACCCAGAGGAGCCAGTGGCACCAACGGGTGCCACTGGCGACGCCCATCTGGCACCGATGGGTGCCACTCAGCACCCGCTGGTGCCAGATGCGGCACCGATGGGTGCCACTTTTTTGCCAGCGGACAGTGAGGGATGGAGGGATGGATCGATAGAGAGAAAGAGAGAGAGTGCATCGGACACGCACGCGCCCCTCATCTCTCTCCCCGCAATCGAACAGCTCATCGAGAACGTCTTAGCGCGCCAGTTGGCCCATCTCACCGCAACGCCACCGCCACAGGCCGCACCTTCACCAACACCCGCTGATTCGCTCATGCGTGACCTGATTCCCAACACCGTCCCGGACGCCCCTCCGGGTGAGCCAACGCTCTTCCTGCCCCTTCTCACGATCTGGGAGACGATTAACCACCTCGATTCCGTGTCCCATCACGATCTCCTCCAGATCAAGATGCTCATCGAGCGCTACCGCGAGATCACAGATGGCTACAGCACCTACTGGCTCGGTCGCGTGATGATTTTTGCCGATATGTGCCGCTCTGACCAGGAACCCATCAAGTTCAAGCTGATCAACAGCTATATGCACCGCATGAAGGATGTCGGCTATTCCACCGACACCCTGGAGGATCGCACGATCAAGGGCGAGAAGGGAGCGACCGAGTCGGGTCACACCGAGCGTCGTTCGCGACCCGCTGCGTCGAACCAATCCGCTCCTGCCGAATCGGTTACTCACCCCGCCATCGCCGCCTACATCGCCGCATTCGGCAAAACCCCCAATGACGTGCAGATCACGCAGATGGTGGAAACGGTGACCGATAACGCCGCATGGCAGCGCGTTCTCACCGATTGGCAGGCCAACGGCTGGCAGGCCAACGGCGTCGCCAAAATGCTCGACCGCTACCGCAAGGAGACGGGCACCCCACCGGCGGACGAGCAGCAGCCGGTTAGTATCTCCGAGATTTACACCTACCCCGATCTGGAAGACGCGGTGCGCGACCGCTGGGTACATCGGTACCACGCCGCGACCAGCCCTGCCGAGAAGCGCGCCGTTATCACGCGGATGCAGAAGGAACACCCGTATGAGTGAGCATTGTGTTCCCTTCGACCTTACCGCCGAGCGGTCGGTTCTCGGGGCCATCCTGCTGGATCGCGACGCCATTTTGGCGGTGAGCGACCAACTCCAATCCGAGGACTTCTACCTGGAGAAACACGCCCAGGTGTACGAGGCCATGCTGGCGTGCCTCGCCCGCCGCGTCCCCCCCGACTTCTCCACGGTCGCCAGCGAACTGCGCCGCCAGGAGTGGCTGGATCTCGTGGGCGGGATGAGCTTTTTGGGCGAGTTAGTCACAGAAGTACCGACAGCGGTGCATGTGGAGTACTATGCCCATACGGTGGTTCGCACCGCCACGCTGCGCCGCCTGATTGAGGCCGGCGGGAAAATCACGGTTCTTGGGTATGACGAACACGACGAACTGGAGACCACGCTTGACCGGGCCGAGCAGACGCTGTTCGCGGTCAGTCAACGCCAGCGCGGGGTCGACTTCGTCCCGATGAGTACGGTGGTGCAGCAATTCTTCGACGCAGCTCAGACCGACACCGATGCCCAAGTCGTACCCACCGGGCTCATTGACCTGGATCGACGGCTGAATGGCGGGCTGCGTCCAGGGCAGTTGGCCCTCCTGGCGGCCCGACCAGGACTGGGCAAGTCGGGCATGGCGATGAGCATCGCGTACACGCTGGGGGTGATGCAGCGGCGCAGCGTGGGCGTGGTGTCGCTGGAAATGAGCCGGACAGAATTGCTCCAGCGCATGCTCGCCATCCACACCGGGGTGGACACGCGCTTCGTCGATGAACGGGTGCGTCGGGGCGACCCGGCGATGATCGACGCCCTCGGGGTGATCTCCGAGGCGTCGGTTGCGATTGAGGATAGCGCGATGCTGACGGTGATGGATGTG
>CAIXLU010000513.1 GCA_903920315.1 uncultured Oscillochloris sp. | reverse complement strand
CCCGCCTATTTTCGCATCAGACACCCATGCGATTCGCGCACAACACCCGATGAAAACGGATCGTAGGGGCGCGTCGCGACGCGCCCCTACCCGACACCCCCTCTCCCATTTGGGGAGAGGGGGCAGGGGGGTGAGGGCTGATCGTATTAAATCTAGCCCAACCGTCGGCGAAATATATGTTTTCGTTGATGAATGCCATCGTACCCAGAGCGGCACGTTCCATCGGGTGATGAAAGCCATGCTACCCAACGCGATCTTTATTGGCTTCACCGGCACGCCCCTGCTCACGCAGGACAAAGCCAGTAGCCTGGAGGTTTTTGGCAACTACATCCATACCTACACGTTCAGCGAGGGTGTTGAGGACAGGGTGGTTCTCGATCTGGTGTACGAAGCGCGGGACATTGACCAGAGCCTTAGTTCCGAAGGCAAGGTTGATGCCTGGTTCGAGGCCAAAACCAAGGGACTCAACGACTGGCAGAAGGACGAACTCAAAAAGCGCTGGGGAACCATGCAGATCGTCCTCAGTTCGCGCTCACGCATGGAGCGCGTCGTGAGCGACATCGTTTTCGATTTCAGCACCAAGCGCCGCCTTAACGACGGACGTGGTAACGCCATGCTGGTCGCGGCGAGTATTTATGATGCCTGTAAATATGTCGGCCTCTTTCACAAGACCCCCTTTAAGGGCAGATGCGCCGTTGTCACCTCCTACAACCCACAGGCTCAGGATGTTACCAAAGAGGAGACGGGCGCGAATAGTGAGACCGACAAGCAATTCATTTACAACACCTACACCGAACTGCTGAAAGATGTGGATGCCAAACCGGGTATGACCAAGACTGAAACCTATGAGGAGTACGTCAAGGCGCTGTTTGCCAAAGAACCGGCGACGATGAAACTCCTGATTGTGGTAGATAAACTGCTCACCGGCTTTGATGCGCCCCCGTGTACCTACCTCTACATTGACAAGACCATGCGTGATCACGGTCTCTTTCAGGCCATTTGCCGCACCAACCGGCTCGATGGTGAGGACAAAGACTTTGGCTACATCGTGGACTACAAAGATTTGTTTACGAAGGTCGAGAACGCGATTGCGGTCTATACCTCCGCGCTGGATCATAGCGCGGGCGGCAGCGACCCAGAAATAATGCTTCAGGATCGGCTCCAGAAAGGGCGCGAGCGTCTTGAGACGGCGATTGAAGTTCTGGCCCTGCTGTGCGAACCCGTTGAGCCACCAAAAGACGCGCTGGCGCACATTCACTACTTCTGCGGCAATACCGAGATAGCGACCGATCTCAAGGAACACGAGCCGCAGCGGGTTGCACTCTACAAGGCAACCGTGGCCCTGGTGCGGGCCTACGCCAACATCGCCGATGAGCTTGATCGGGCGGGCTACAGCAGCCAGGAGATTGAGCGTATGCGGCAGCAGCTCGACAACTACCTTGATCTGCGCGAGATCATCCGCAAAGCCAGTTGCGAGAGCCTTGATCTGAAGGCATACGAAGCCGACATGCGCCACTTGATTGACACCTATATTCAGGCCGACGAGGCGCGGCCCATCTCGCCCTTCGAGAACATGGGCCTTCTGGAACTGATCGTCAAAAGCGGCATCACCAACGCGGTCAGCACCCTGCCCGATGGGATTAAGAAGAATACCGGCAGCGTCGCCGAAACTATCGAGAACAACGTGCGCAGCACCATCCTCAAAGCGCACCTGAACGACCCGGCCTACTACGAAAAAATGTCAGCCCTGCTGGATGAGATTATTGCCGACCGCAAGGCCAAGGCTATCGAGTACGAAGAGTACTTGAAGAAAGTTGCTGAACTGGCCACGCAGGTTGCGACCGGCCACGCAGACGACATCCCGGAGCAACTGACGCACAGCCCAGGTATGCGGGCGATCTACAACAATGTGAGGAAGGAAAGCGGGAAAACTGACGTAGCGGGTACTGTCGTAGCCGAAGAGCGGGCCACCTTCAGCGTCGTTGATCACACCGCACTCCAGCTTGCGGTAACGATTGACGAAGCCGTGAAGCGGGTACGGCCCGACGGCTGGCGCGATGTGCAGTCCCGCGAGCAGGTGATCAAGCGTACCCTCTACGACATCGTGCAGGACGTGGCCGAGGTAGAGCGGATCTTCCTGATCATCAAGGCGCAGAAGGAATATTGATGAGTCAGCAGATACAGCTAGGCGACATCACCGTAGATGTCGTACTCAAAGACATAAAGAACGTCCATCTGAGCGTCTACCCTCCGGCTGGGCGCGTTCGCATCTCGGCTCCCTCGCACATGAGCATCGAAACCATCCGCGTCTTCGCGATCTCAAAGCTCCGGTGGATCAAAGCACAACAGAAAAAACTCCAGGCACAGGCCCGCGAAACTCCCCGCGACTATCTCAACCGCGAGAGCCACTACCTCTGGGGGACACGCTACCTCCTCACCGTTGTCGAGGCAGATCAGCCACCAACCGTTGATCTAGAGCATAACCGGATGATCTTGCGCATACGCCCAGGGACAGATACGCCCAAGCGGCAGGCCATCGTCGAGGCGTGGTATCGCCAACAGCTTACGGCAGCCATACCGCCGCTCATTGCCGCATGGGAGCCGGTGATGGGCGTACAGGTAGAACGCTTCTTTGTGCGGCAGATGAAAACCCGCTGGGGAAGTTGCACTCCGCGCACACGAAGCATCCGCCTAAACACCGACCTCGCCAAAAAGCCACGCGAATGCCTGGAATACGTCATCGTCCACGAAATGACGCATCTCCTCGAACCAACCCACAACCGGCGCTTCATCAGCCTGATGGATCGCTTCATGCCGCGCTGGCAGTTCTATCGGGATGAACTGAATCGTCTTCCGGTGAGACACGAGGAGTGGGGGTAGGGAGGAAGCACTATCGCTCCACATGTCACGCAGAGCGACGATACGCAGAGCGTATCCGAGTGCCTCGCGCTCACACTCTCGCTGGTGAAATAGAAACGCGGCGAGGCGGTTCCCTCGGAAGATGACTGTCAATCAATGCGCAGAGCGTTGATCGGGGTAAGACGGCTGGCCCGGAAGGCCGGGTAGCTCCCGGCGATCAAGCCGACGGCGGAGGAGAAGAACAGGGCCAGTAGCACCGCTGAGAGATCGAGGTTGATAAAGCGGGCCAAGTCGGGTTGGCCCAGCAGCGTTTGCGCGACGATTGCTCCGCTTTCGATCAGCACGCTAGTGAGCATGATCCCGCCAACGCCGCCGAGCAAGCTGAGGGCCACGGCCTCGATCAGGAATTGCATAAGGATGTCGCGTCGGCGGGCACCCACGGCCTTGCGCAGACCGATCTCACGGGTGCGCTCGGTGACGCTTACCAGCATGATATTGGTAATCCCGATGCCGCCCACCAGCAGGGCGATCCCGCCGATCACACCGAGGAAGGCGGTGATGACTCCAAGGATGTCGGTGTATGTCTTGGCGTCCTCACGCAGATTCTGGAAGCTGAAATCGTTGCCCTGATCGGGGGAGGTGATCTTGTGGCGGGATTGCAGCAGGGCGGTGATCGCCTGCTGGCTCGCGCTCATCTGGCGCACGTCGCGCAGGTAGATAGTTGCATCGTTCACCTCGGCACCGCTGAAAGCGCTCGCGGGGAAAAGCCGGTCGCGGGCGGTGCTGATCGGGACGTCCACGCTCTGTGACGAGCCGAAGGGGCTTCTTCCCGCCTCTGGCGGTGCGAACACGCCGACGACGCGGAAGCTCATATTGCTGAGGATCAGCTCGCGGCCCAGGGGTCGCCCATCAGGATAGAGCGACAGGGCCGTGTCCCAATCAATTACGACAACCCGCGCACGTTCGGCGATGTCGGCATCGGTAATGTAGCGCCCGAGCGCAAGGGTGCTACCGGGGCGAAGCTGATTAGGCCGTGCGCCGATGACCTGAGCGTAGCTGTTGTTTGGCCCAGCGCTCAGGCTGGTGTAGTCACCAACATAGCGGCCCACCACCTCGCGCACGTTGGGCAGATCGGCGATAGCGGTAAGATCCGCCTCGCTGAGCCGACCCGCCTGCGCACGCTGCTCGCCTGAGTAGTCGGGCTGGGCTTGCAGACTGAGTGCGTCGGCCTCCAGTGAGGCGAACTGCTGCTGCACGTAGCTCTGAAAACTCTGCCCCACCGAGAGCAGAGTACTTACGGCGGTGATCCCGATCATAATCCCAAGGGTTGCGAGGAAAGCGCGTAGCCGGTTGGCGGCCAGACTAGACAGAGCAATGCTGATCAACTCGAAGATGTACATGGACGATGCCTCATCAGTTTCCCATGGAACTGCGCCGCACAACACCCGATGAAAACGGATCGTAGGGGCGCGTCGCGACGCGCCCCTACCCGACACCCGGCTATTTTTACCTCAGATGTCCATGCGATTCGCGCACAACACCCGATGAAAACGGATCGT
>CAIXLU010000512.1 GCA_903920315.1 uncultured Oscillochloris sp. | reverse complement strand
GGAAGATCGCTGATCACCGCCGGCTGGCCGCTATCGCCGCCGGCGCGCACAGCCATACCCAGCGGGATCTGACCGAGCAGGGGCAGATCCTGCTGCGCAGCGATCCGCTCCGCACCGCCACTGCCAAAGATGTCGTAGCGTGCGCCGGTGTCGGGGGCGATAAAGTAGGCCATGTTTTCCACCACACCAATCAGCGGCACATTCACCTTCTTGAACATCTCCATCGCCTTGACCACATCAATCGTGGCGACCTGCTGCGGCGTCGTGACGATCAGAGCGCCGGTGAGGGGCAGGCTCTGGGCCAGGGTCAGGGCGACATCGCCGGTGCCGGGGGGCATGTCAATGATCAGGTAGTCGAGCGGTGCCCAGGCCACCTGATAGAGAAATTGGCGCAGCAACTGAGTCACCATCGGCCCGCGCCAGATCACCGGCTGGCTATCGTCAATCAGAAAGCCCACCGAGATCAGCTTGATGCCGTGGCCCTGAAGCGGGATTATCATCGGCTGGCCATTCTCATCGCTCACCGCCTCGGGCTGGCCGCGTACACCGAACATCAGTGGCATACTCGGCCCGAATACGTCAGCGTCAAGCAGGCCGACCTTCGCACCCTCCTGGGCCAAGGCCACCGCCAAATTTGCGGCCACGGTACTTTTACCCACACCGCCCTTGCCCGCCGCCACCGCAACGATATTCGCCACACCAGGGATCGTCGCCTGTTCCGGGATTCCGGCATGATGGCGCACGTTAGCGCTAAACTCGATCCCAACCTCGCTTACCCCCGGCAGCTCACGCACCGCAGCTTCTACCTCGGCGCGAATCTGATCCTTCAACGGGCACGCGGGCGTGGTCAGTTCAACCGTGAAGTTCACCACGCCGCCGTCAATCGTCACATTCTTGATCATCCGGCGTGAGACAAGATCCCCGCCAAGCTCCGGCTCCTGCACCTTGCTCAGCGCGGCAAGCACCTGCTGCTCGCTCACCTGCTGGCCCACGCCGTGTGAGAGGCCCATAACATACTCCCTAACGTGAAAATAGCCGATAGCCAATAGCCGATAGCCGATAGTCGAGCATCAGCAGCTCTTTTCATCGGGTGTTGTATGCGAATCGCATGGTTGTCTGAAATGACACGTTGCACATCCAGCTCGCATTATATCAGGTTTTGGAAAGCAAAAGCTATCGTAATCCTCACCCCAGAGCTGTGCAATTCCTTGACGTATGCTCAAGCAACGTGTTAAGATATTTCTGTTGCGTGTCGGTCGTCCCCACCTGATGTAGATGCATCCGACGGGGTCGGCCATCCCTCACTCCGCGAAAGGCCGACAGATGATCCGCGTAGTTGTAGACAGCATTCGTGTGAGCCTTCTAACGCAGCACCGCGTTGTTGTCCTCCGCGAAACAGATAGCACCCGCTATCTGCCCATTTGGATCGGCCCGTTCGAGGCTGAGGCAATCGCGATGGCCATCCAGGGCCACGAGCCGCAGCGGCCGATGACGCACGACCTCCTGAAGTCGGTGATTGGCGATCTTGGTGGCCGCATCCAGCACATTTTTGTGAGCGATATTCAGGACAGCACGTTCTTCGCACGCATTGTGATTGAGCAGCAGGGTCGCACGATTGAAGTAGATGCCCGACCGAGCGACGCCGTTGCCCTCGCGGTCCGTATCGAGGCACCAATCTATGTGAAGGCTCACGTCCTTGACCAAGCGGGTGTACACTTCGATGATGACGAGCAGGTGGCACCGCAAGAACCCACTGCCCCCAGCGCCGAGACCGATTCTGAGCCGGAGACAAGTGATGAGTCGCTCTCGATCTTCCGCGATTTCATCAATACCCTCGATCTCGACAATTCTGGCAAGGGCGGGGAAAAGTCCTAACGATGATCAAGACTAAATAAGAAAGGCCGGGAGCATCAAGATGCTCCCGGCTTTTTTTTATACCGCTCATGAGAGTGGTCTTATTTCCACAAAATGTGGATAAGTCCCGTTCATTTGTGGATAACTTATGTCTATTGTGGATAAGTCATGGTAAAACCCGTGGATAACCATGGGATAACATTAGGAGAGTCCCGCGTCATTCATCCGTCATGTGGAAAGTGTGGATAACAATCCACAGGTTATCCCCAACCGATTCAAGCCACCACAGCGCCTGATTCAGACCCTTTTCCCCATTATCCACATGCCTGCTACGGCTGCTCGGATCTCTCTATATTTTATCAACATGATGATCTAAAAGGAAGGGGGCTTTCTTTTTTTTTTGCGCCAAACGAAAAACGACAAAACGCAGCTCACAAAAATCGTGTATAATGCCGCTCGGCACTGAAGAACGGCAGATACTTGCTGAACCCCGCCAGGGCCGAAAGGCAGCAACGGTAGGTGAGTTCCTCTGGGTGTTTGGAGGTGCCACCACTTTTTACACGCAAAAGCGGGCGGCGGAAATTTCCGCCGCCCGCTTCTGCGTCTGTTCTGTTATCTACCGAGTTGCGCCGGCCCGAACCCGAAGGGCAGCAGATCTTGCGGCGTCACTCGCCGCCGTGCGCCGCTCAGGTTGAGCAGGATGATGATGCTGCGCGGGGCCAGTTCAAGAATGACCTGACGGCACGCTCCGCACGGGCTGGCCGCATCGTCGGTGGGTGTCACTACCGCGAGGGCCACAATCTCGCGCTCGCCTGCCGCGTAGGCGCTGAAGATCGCCACCCGCTCGGCGCAGATTGTCATCGGGTAGGCCGCATTCTCAATATTGCCCCCCAGAAAGATGTTCCCGGCGGCGGTCAGAACTGCTGCTCCAACGTGGAAGTGTGAATAGGGCGCGTAGGACCGCTCGCGTGCCGCGATGGCTGCCTCCGCGAGGGCCGCGTAGTCAGGCTGGGTCATGGATACCCCCTTCAGGCGGTTCGTCGCGTGGCGGCACGCCCGCTTCCTCTGGCTGCCGACGGATGATGCGTAGCTTCTGCGGGCGCACGCCCTTTACCGACAGCACCGTCAGTGTCGCATGCTCAAGCACCAGTTCGTCGCCCACCTTCGGCACGCGCCCGAGTTGCTCGTATACCAGCCCGCCGATTCGGTCGGCGGTATCAGATACCAGTGTCAGGTTCGCGAGGTAGTTGACATCATCAATTGATGCTCGGCCATCCACCACATATTCGTCGGCGCTGATGGGCTGAATGGAAGGATCTTCGGTGTCGTACTCGTCTTGGATTTCGCCGACGATCTGTTCGATCAGATCCTCAATGGTAGCCAGACCGGCGGTGTTGCCGTACTCGTCCACGATCACCGCCATATGCACCTTGCGTCGCTGGAGATCTTCGAGAAGGGCATTAACTCGCATGGTTTCGGGTACAAAGTGCGCTGGTCGGAGCAAGCTCGTGATCGGCATATCGCGCTTGCCGTCGCGTAGGGCCGGGATGAGATCCTTGGCGTAGAGAATTCCCACCACACGGTTCACCGTCTCGTCATACACGGGGATGCGCGAGTGGCCACGGGCGACCACCACATCGAGTGCCCGGTCAAGGGTGGTGTCCACTGCAACAGCGACAATATCCACCCGTGGCACCATAATCTCGCGGAGCAAGGTATTGCCGAAGGCGATCACACCCTCGATCATCGCACGCTCCTCGTGTTCGATCAGCCCCTCTTCCTCTCCGACATTCACCAGGAGCCGCAGTTCTTCTTCCGTCACCAGAGGCGAGGGGTACGAACTGCGCCCGCTCACCGTCTTAAACAGCGGACTGGTGAGCAGGTTGATCCCGGCGATGATGGGCCAGAGGATCTGCGAGACAATGCGCAGCGGGCGGGCCAGGGCCAGGGCGGTGGCGTCGGGGTTGCGGATCGCCAGAGCTTTGGGGAATGCCTCGCTAAAGACGAAGATCGCGAGCAGCAGCAGCGCCAGACTGCCTATTTGTTGCCATAGACCCAGGCCAGCGCTCAGGCGCAGCGTCAACCCTGTGGCGATGACAGTCATGCAGGTATTGAGGAAGATGACAGTGGACTTAAAGCGGTAGGGGTCGTCAATCAGGTGCGACACGGCTCGTCTGGCCTGCGAGCCGCTTTCGGAGAGTAACAAGTTGAGCCGGTGACGGCTGATAGAGGTGAATGAGGCATCAACTGCTGAGGTGAAGGCGAGTACAACCATGCACAGCCCCACACCTGTCAGCAGCAAACGAGGTTCCGGATCCTCCAACAAAGGTAAATGCTCCTGGTAGTGATGGTATCGCCGCATGTGGCAGGCCAGTGGCGTAGGAAACGACGGGCCACTGGCCGCACATGGGGCTCACTACGAATGTTCCGAGAAGAGTGCGCTCAGCGAAAGATCTTTGTGGATACGCATAATCGCTTCGGCGAAGAGCGGGGCCACACTGATCGTTCGCACCCGCGAGTCCATAGATGTGGGCGACTGAGGGATTGTATTGGTCACAACCGTCTCTACAAGATCCGAACCTTTGATAATATTCATCGCCTCATCCGAGAAGACCCCGTGGGTCGCGCAGGCGTAGACCTTGCGGGCGCCCCGGTCAAGCAGCGCGTGCGCCGCATCAACCAGAGTTCCGCCGGTTGAGATCATATCATCAACAATGATGGCGGTTTTGCCCTCGACATCGCCAACGATTTCGAGGATCTCAGCGATATCCGGCTCGGGGCGCTGCTTGGCGATAATCGCCAACCCCGCGCCGATACGTTCGCGGAAGCGGTTGGCTCGGCCCACACCGCCCGCATCAGGAGAGACCACCACCGGGTTAGGCAGATTCAACCCGCGTACATAGTCGGAGAGCATCTGGGCTGCCTGGAGGTGATCAACCGGAATGTCGAAAAAGCCCTCAATTGCCGGTGCGTGAAGATCCATCGTCAGCACGCGATCGGCACCAGCGATGCGGATCAGGTTTGCCACCAGTTTGGCCGAGATCGGCTCGCGCCCGGACGTCTTCTTTTCCTGTTTGGCGTACCCGTAATAGGGAATGACCGCCGTCACCCGTGCGGCTGAGGCTCGGCGCAGTGCGTCAATCAGCAGCAGCAGCTCCATGAGGTGATGATCGACCGGCGCGCAGGTTGGCTGAACGACAAAAACATCACAGCCGCGCACGTTATCATGCAGCTTCACCCGCGTCTCGCCGTTCTTGAACTGACCAACCAGCGCCCGACCAAGGCCGATGCGTAGGTTTGTGGCAATCTCGCGGGCGAGCCCTTCGTTGGCGTTCCCGCTAAAGACAAGGAGGCGACCGTCCATCGCTGATCTTGCTCCACAAGGCGCTAAAAAATGCAGTGGAGCCGCGCTTCACTGCGTAGAAATGGCCGACCTCGCAGCCGACGTGGTGGTAGAAATGTGGCTGCCGGGCCAGGATTCGAACCTGAACAGACGGATTCAAAGTCCGTCGTGCTACCATTACACAACCCGGCAACGCCTCATCATTATAACATAGAGCAATCCTCTTGGGGTTGTTGCGTGGAGTCAAGGCTTTAGCCGGATAAGACAGCCTAAGGACATAACAATGCAAGCGATCCTCCTCAACGTACTCTTCAAGATCCTCCGCATCCTGACCATGATGGCTGTAGTCTTTTACCTGATCGTATGTCTGTATCTCTTCTTCACCCAGGAACGCATCATCTTTTATCCCACCGTGATTGCCCACGACTTCGCGTATCCTTTTACACGCCCCTACACGGAAGAATTTCTGCCGGTTGCTGGCGCGACACTCGCGCTTGTCCACTTTACACAGCCGAATCCCCGAGGAGTGGTGCTTTATCTCCACGGCAATGCCGACACCCTCCGAAATGCCGACACCTTTGCGGAGCGGTTTATCCGCTGCGGGTACGATGTAATCCTCTTCGACTACCGTGGCTACGGCAAGAGCACGGGAAGCATCACCAATGAAGGGG
>CAIXLU010000511.1 GCA_903920315.1 uncultured Oscillochloris sp. | reverse complement strand
GTGCCAGTTCTAGTCGGCTACCGTCGCCCGCAGCGGCGGCAAGGATGAGCGGCAGGGTCGCCGCGCCGTGGCGCAGGCTAGTACCCGCTAGGCTCATGCCGTTTGCCGAACCACGGGCGAAGTCGCGCAGTTCCTCGCCAATGCGCAGCGCCATGCCCAGCTCGTGGCCAAAGCACCCGAGGGCTTCGATCTGCTCAGCATCGAGCCCGCCGCAGGCTGCGCCCGCTTTGCAGGCTGCCGCATAGAGCGCGGCAGAGGTGCCCGCGATATAGGCGAAATACTGCTCAATGGCCTGCTCAGACGGACGCAGCGCCCGCACCGGGGCCAGTTGGCTCTCGCAGATCTGCATCACCGCCTGCGAAAAATAGCTAATCACCCGTGGATCAGGGCTGAGCGCCATCTCGCCGGCGGCGAGGGCGAACAGGTAATCGCCCACCATCAGCGAGATACCATGATTCCAATCGCCCTGGCGAACCTGCCCACGGCGGCGATCAACCTCATCAACGAGACCGTCGTGGGTACTGGTGGCGGCATAGATCAACTCGATAGCAGTAGCGGCGTGGATAGTCTGGCTGAGTCGATAGTCGCCGAGTTGGGCAGTCAGCAGCACCAGAGCAGAGCGCAGGCGCGTATCACCCGGTCGCAGCAGGTGCGGATCGGCCACGCTGATCACGGCAGCACGCGCTCGTGTACGCTCCTGGATGATCCGCTCAACCTCGTGAATATCGGCACCGAGGGCGGCGGGAAGGGGCGGCTGTATCATAACGGTGGGGGCGGCTGTAGGCCGTTGCCTATCGCCACGTAAGACAAGGTTTTAGGAGCCAGGTTTCAGGTTTCAGGCGCAGCGCATCATGAAGCCTTGCGTGTACTTCATGTGTGAAATATCTACGAACCATGTCTCATACAGAACATTCGCGTCGGTACGATACTCTATCCGCTCAGGGGTGTCAACTGTCGCATCCACAGCGCCAATTATGAAGACGCCTTTACACAACTTTACACTAATTTGTTGTTTTGTTTGAACTGGCTTGATAATCGGCCTGTATGATATATATATTCCCTGAGAATCGGATTGATCCCAGATTGGCAGTTCCCGGTATCGCCACCGTGGTGCTGTACGCTATGCGTACTGTTTTGGCGTTGCCGTGAGTTCCACAGGATCTCTTCGCTCAGGACTTTGTGTATCGTAGGTTAGGGCAGACAACGAAAGGGCATGGCATGGCACGCTCGTCTACCGCCGGCGCCGTCGCCGAGCAGGGAATCACCAAGATCATCTTCTCCTCCGCCGCTGGAACGATGATTGAGTGGTACGACTTCTACATCTTCGGCAGTCTGGCAAGCGTTATCGCCAGCAAGTTCTACTCGACCGGCACGCCCCTCGGCGACATCATCGCCTGGCTGGCCGCCTTCGCCGTCGGCTTCATCGTCCGCCCTTTCGGTGCGATCTTCTTCGGGCGTCTCGGCGACTTGATCGGTCGCAAGTACACCTTTATGGTGACGATGACCCTGATGGGTGTCTGTACTTTTGCGGTCGGTTTGCTGCCCACCTCTGAGACCATCGGCCCAGCAGCCGGTATCATTCTGATCCTGCTGCGCATCCTCCAGGGTCTGGCTCTGGGCGGTGAGTACGGCGGCGCGGCCACCTACATCGCCGAGCATGCCCCCGCCGACAAGCGCGGCTACTACACCAGCTTCATCCAGATCACCGCCACCCTGGGCCTGTTCCTCTCCCTCGGCGTGATCTTGGGCACCCGGCTGGCTGTCGGTACCCAGGCGTTCAGCGACTGGGGCTGGCGTATCCCTTTCCTGGTCTCGATCCTCCTGATCGGTGTCTCGCTCTACATCCGCTCCTCCCTCAAGGAGTCGCCGATGTTCCTGAAGCTGAAGAGCGTTGGTCAGACCTCGAAGAACCCTCTGGCCGAGAGTTTCATGAACCCGGTTAACCGGCGCTACGTGATCATCGCCCTCTTCGGCGCCACCATGGGCCAGGGCGTGGTCTGGTACACCGGCCAGTTCTACGCGCTGTTCTACCTGCAGAACATTTTCAAGCTGCCCCTGGTTGATGCCAACGTGATCATCGGCATCTCCATCCTGATCGCCACTCCGCTGTTCATCTTTGTCGGCTGGCTCTCGGACAGGATCGGTCGCAAGTGGCTGGTTCTCAGCGGTATGCTCCTGGGCGGGCTGACCTACTACCCGATCTATGCGGCGATGTACCAGTTCCGCTACGCGCTTGATCCGGCCCAGAAGTTGCTGGATGCGGCGGGTAAGATCGTTCTGGATGCGGCCGGTAAGCCAAAGCCTGCGGTCATCTTCGACATCAACCCGGCCTACAGCCCGGTGATGCTCGGCGTGTTCATCCTCATCCAGATGATCTACGTGACCCTGGTGTACGGCCCGATGGCTGCCTTCCTGGTCGAGATGTTCCCGACCCGCATTCGCTACACCTCAATGTCGCTGCCCTACCACCTCGGTAACGGCGTCTTCGGCGGTATGGTGCCGATCATCGGCCTGAGCCTGATCCAGAGCACCGGCAACAACCTGGCCGGTATCTACTACCCGATCGGGATCTCGCTGGTCTGCTTTGTTATCGGCGCGATCTTCCTCAAGGAGACGTATAACGTTGATATTACGGCAGATGTGAAGAACATCTAGGGCATCTGCCCTCGCCCCCGGCCCCCTCTCCCTGAACGGGAGAGGGGGTTTTTTGGCAATTTGTCGCCCCTCACCCCCCAGCCCCCTCTCCCGCTGCGGCGGGCGAGGGGGGGTATTTCCTTTCAGGACGAGATATACCCCCCTCTCCCCTTGGGAGAGGGGCTGGGGGTGAGGGGGTGCATACGGGAGGGTAGTTCGATGATCAATCTGACTCGGCTCGGGCGTACCGTTGGCATGACCGCCGGGGTGGCGGCTGGATTGGTTGGAGTTGGGGTGGCGGCTGTGCTGCGCCGCCCGCTGCCCCGTACAAGCGGCAGCGCCCCCTTGATCGGCCTGTCTGCCCGCGCCGAGGTGCGCCGCGACCGCTGGGGCATCCCGCATATCTACGCCGAAAACAATGCGGATCTCTTCGCCGCCCTTGGCTATGTCCACGCCCAGGATCGGCTCTGGCAGATGGAACTGAACCGGCGCACTGGCCACGGTCGCCTCGCCGAGATTTTTGGCCCGGTGGCCCTCAGTTCCGATACCTTCATCCGTACCCTTGGCCTTTCGCGCATCGCCCGCCGCGAGGCGGATCTGCTCGATGAACACACTCACGCCATGCTCACGGCTTATGTGCGCGGGGTGAATGGCTGTGTCGAGGCGAGCGGATCGCGCCTGCCGCTTGAGTTCAGCATCCTGGGTATGACGCCGCGCCCTTGGGAACTGGCCGACATCCTGGTCTGGCCGAAGGTCATGGCGCTGAATCTTTCGCTGAACTGGACGAGGGAGTTGCTGAATGCGCGGATTGTGGCCGCTTTGGGTGCCGAACGGGCTGTCGCTATCGCCCCGCACCATCCCGACTCGGGGCCACTAAGCGTTCCCGCAGGCGTCACCTACGACCCGGCCATTGGTGCGGCGGCCTTACGCATGTTCGCCGACGCGGCGGCATTTATCGGCGAACCCGGCAGTCCTCAGGGTTCCAACGCCTGGGTGGTGGGCGGATCGCGCAGCGTCAGCGGACGACCTCTGCTCGCCGACGACCCGCACCTCGCTCTGGGTTTGCCCGGCGTCTGGTATCTGGCCCACCTGGAAGGCGGCGATTACCACGTCACTGGCGGCACATTTCCTGGCACCTGTGGCGTGATTATCGGCCATAACCGCCGGGTGGCCTGGGGCGTCACCAACGGCATGATTGACAATCAGGATCTCTATATTGAGCGCTTCGATCCGGCTGATCCGCTGCGCTACCAGTGGTGTGGCGCGTGGCTGCGGGCCGAAACCGTGCGCGAGGAGATTAGTGTCAAGGGCCAGTCCGAGCCGCATGTGGTGGAGGTGCGGGTGACCCACCACGGCCCGATTATCGATCCGGTTGCCAGCCCCGCTACCGGCCCGCTGGTACGCCCAGTGGACGTGGCCGATTCTTACCACGAGGCATTGGCCCTGCGCTGGACGGCCCTCGACCCCACGCCTGGAGTCACCCGCGCTATTCTGGGCCTCAACCGCGCCGAAAACTGGGCCAAGTTTCGCACGGCCTTGGCCGATTGGGATGTGCCGCCGCAGAACTTTGTCTACGCCGATGTGGACGGGCATATTGGCTACGCCCTAGCTGGTCGTCTGCCGGTGCGCGCCCAGGGCGACGGCCAGTTGCCGGTGCCGGGTTGGGACGGTGGCTACGAGTGGCGCGGATTCGTCCCGCCCGAGGCGCTGCCCTCAACCTACGATCCGCCCGGTGGCATGGCGGTGACGGCGAATAATCTCCCCGCCGGTAGCGATTATCCCTTCCACGCCGCGCTAAAGGGTGAATGGCTGAATCCCTACCGGGCCGCCCGCATCACAGAGTTGATTCATGCCGAGGAGCGCCACGATCTGCGCAGTTTCGCCCGCATCCACCACGATGTCCGCTCGCTGCCGGGACTGGCCCTGGCTCGTCTGGTGGCCGACCTGCCGATTGATCAGCCGATTGAGCGCACAGCCCGCGATATTCTGGTCGCCTGGGATGGCGATCTTGGCCCAAACAGTGCGGCGGGCGCGATCTACGATGCGCTGCGCTACCACCTGCTGCGTCTCGCCTACGCCGAACTGGGCGATCTGATCACGGCAACGGCTGGTCTGGGAGTTTTCGCCAGCGTTCCGGCGAATAACTACCTTGACCGCGCCCTACCCACGCTGCTGGAGCGAATCGCCGCCGCGCCCGTGCCCGGTCGGCCCGATCCCTGGCTGGGTGCGGGGCGCACCTGGGATGATCTGCTGCGCACGGCAATGGCCCGTGCCGTGGCCGATTTGCGCACGCGCGGCGGCGACCCGGCCCGCTGGAACTATGGCAAGGGACACCGGCTCATTCTCCGGCATCCGCTCGGGGGCGTGGCCGCCCTGTCCGCCATCTTCAACCGTGGCCCCTGGCCCACCGGCGGCGACATTGATACCGTGAACCAGGCATACACTCCGCGCAACAGTCCGGCTGGCCCGATCTACATTGCCCCCTCCTATCGCCACATTATTGACGTAGGCGGATGGGATTCCTCGCGAGTCATTCTGCCTGCGGGACAGAGCGGCCACCCGGCCAGCCACCACTACAGCGATATGACCGACGCATGGCGTGGGGGAGCGTACTGCCCAATGCTCTGGACTCGTGCCGCCATCGAGCGGGATACCGCCGCCGTGCTGATGTTGGAGCCGGTGTGAGGGAGTAAGGAGCAGGGAACACGTAGTTTTTTTTGGTGTACAATGCCCGCGAGATCTGTCCGAGCATGTTCCCTTGTCTTACCCTGCGCCCCGTGCGCCCCGAGGTGCGATGTCAACCCTCGATCTGCCCCGATCCGAATCCATCGTGGATGAGTCTCATAGCGGCGATAGTAGTGTCTGGAGTGTTAGCCCGCCCCGGACATGGCCCCTGGTTACTGAGCAACTAGCCTACCTGAGTCTGGGTTTGCTGGCGCTGATCGCGCATCTCTGGGGACTTGGCGACCGCTCCCTGCACCACGATGAGACGCTTCACGCCGCCTACTCCTGGTTCCTCTACAGCGGGCGCGGTTACATGCACGATCCGCTGCTGCATGGGCCGCTGCTCTACCACATCGGCGCACTCTTCTTCTGGCTCTTTGGCGATAACGACTTCACCGCCCGCCTTGGGGCTGCGTTGGCGGGTACGGCGCTCACCCTGACGCCCTACCTGATCCGGCGCGAACTTGGTCGCCTTGCCGCCTTCCTGGCCGCCGTCTACCTGCTGATCTCGCCCGTCTTCCTTTACTACGGGCGATTCATCCGCCACGACATCTACTCGGTGCTGTGCGAGATGCTGGTTTTTGCGGCGATTGTGCGCTACGCCTCGACCCGCCGGCCCGCCTGGCTCTACGCGGGTACCCTGGCCTACGCCCTGATGTTCGTGAACCAGGAGACGAGCTATCTCTTCCTGCTGATTATGGGCACGCCCCTGGCCCTGATCTTCCTCTGGCGGATCTTCCGTCCCGGCGTGGCAATCCTGGCCATCCTGGCGGTGGTGGTGGCCGCCTTGATCTTTATTCTCCCCGGCAAGGCCGAGGTTGATGGCTCACATAACGCCACCCGCGACCCGCAGACCGAGCAGATGAGCTTCACGCCCGGCCCGCTCTTTGGCTGGCAGCCCCTTGAGACGGATGATAATGCCTACGCCCTGCGCATCCGCAACCGCGCCGACGACGATAGCGGTCGCAGCGTGGTGGAGAATCTCGGTCGCTACCTCCAGGATCTGGGGCGATTCTTTGTTCACCCCGGCGTGACACTGGCAATCGGCCTGAGTCTGGCGACGCTTATTGGTTTATGGTGGGCGATCTGGGAGCGCAAGGATGGGCATGGCCCGTGGAAGATCGCTCGCGAGCGGGGCGACGAGATCTCCGATGTGTGCGCGAGTCTGGCGACGGGACGGCGCTGGCTGGTCGCCCTGGCGATCTTCGGCGCGGTCTATGCGATCTTCTTCACCGCATTTTTCACTAACCTGCTTGGCCTGATCACCGGCACCAGCGGCTCGCTGCTCTACTGGCTGGCTCAACATAATGTAAAGCGCGGCGGACAACCGGGCTACTACTACCTCGTGCAGTTGATCGTCTACGAGCCGCTTCTGCTGCTCTGGGGCGCTGTCGGGTTTGTCTTCCTCGCCTACGATGTGATCCGACGGTACAGGGAAACGGGCGATGAATACACGGGAATTCTGCCGTTTACCTTGTGCATTGGCCTGATCGCCTGGTGGTCGGTGGGTGCCCTGGCTCTCTACTCCTGGGCTGGCGAGAAGATGCCCTGGCTCACGACCCACATCAGTCTGCCCCTCGTGCTGCTCTCCGCTTGGGCTTTCCAGCGCTGCATCCAGCTCGCCGTGCCGGTAGCGGAAGAGGATCTCCCTCCCTCCTCCCTCCTCCCTCCTCCCTCCTCCC
>CAIXLU010000510.1 GCA_903920315.1 uncultured Oscillochloris sp. | reverse complement strand
TAACCCCCACGGTATGGAGGAATTCCGCACGCCTGATTGGCGCAAGTGGGTTGCCTACGCGCCCTTCCGCGCCCTCTACGCCTACGGGCACCGCGCCGCCGACCGGGCTATTGCGACCGATGCCTGTACGAAGGACGATCTCCCTCGCTACCTGGGGGTTGATCCCGCAAAGGTTGCAGTGGTGCCTTCGGCTATTGATGTGGATGAGTGCATGGGCTTCGTGCGCGAGGATCTGCGGGTTGAGCTACGGGAACGCCTGGGGCTGGCCGAATCTCGTCCAGCTCTGCTGAGCGTGGGTCGCCTGGAGCGCAATAAAGGTTTCCACATCTTGATTGCGGCCCTGGCCCAGCTACGCGACGAACTGCCGTCGGGCTGGCGCTGGTTGTTGGTGGGCAACGGCAAGGAACGCGCCGCCCTTGAGCAACAGGCCCGCGCCGTTGGCATTGCTGACCACGTGACCTTTGTGGGCAAACTCGACGACGCCGAGTTGCACAGTCTCTACGAAGAGGTGGATCTGGTAATCCACCCGACCTTGTATGAGGGCAGTAGCCTCGTCACGCTCGAAGCGATGATCCACCGTAAGCCCATTGTGGCCAGCGCGGCGGGCGGTATCCCTGATAAGGTTTTCAGTGGGCGCAACGGCTATCTGGTGCAACCGGGCAGCGTGGACGATCTCACCGAGAAGCTGCGCACGGCCCTGGCCAACCGGGTGCGCTGGCCAGATTGGGGCGATGAGAGCGTGCGGATTGTGAGATCAACCTTCGCATGGCCGGTAGTGGCCCGGAAGACGGTGGATCTCTATACGGAGTTGCTGACAAATAGTCGATAGCCGATAGCCGATAGCCGATAGTTGGGCATCCGTGGCTATTTTCATGGGGCGTTGTGCGCCCTGCACATCGGCATCTGGGTAGATAATAAATTCGATCTGAATCACCATAGGAAATACGATGTCATCGCCTCCACTCCTTACCGACGCCCCAGCGACACCCCGCCGCGAGCGCGGCCTGGGCTACGCCCTGATGGGTGGCCTGGGCATTACTCTGGTCACAGTGCTGCTTGGCGCAGCCTACTGGTACTGGCTCTTCACCATGCAGCGGGCGGCCAGCCCTGCCGAACTGCTGCCCGCCGACACGGAGATTTATGTCTCACTCTCGCCTAGCCTCGGTGATCTGCCTGAGGGTACGCAGGTGGCCAGCGTTCTTCGTGACCAACTCAGCATTGGCGATCCGCAGCGGGTTCTCGATAGCGCCATCCGTCTGCTCGGCGTAGACGCCACGACAAACGTGCTAACCTGGGTCGGGGGTACGCTGGCGGTTTCGGTGCGCGGTATGAGTGCGCAGGGGGATGCGTCGGTGCAGCGGCTGCTGCGCGATGGCGAGGTCGTCTTCCTGATTGGGTCGCGGAACGACCCGCAGGCCGAGGCGTTTATTGAGAAACATCTGGCGGTGCGTGCGGTGCGCGGTGATACGATGCGTAAGGTGTCGGTGGGGAAGGAGACGGTCTACGTACAGGATGGTGGTGTGCCCAGCCCGATCACCGCGCTCGCGCTATGTGAACACTACATCATTTTCTCAAACCGGCCCGAGGCGATCACGGCGATGATCGGGCGGCTGGGCGGTAGCGGGGATAGCCTGTCGGTGGTGCCGGGCTTTGCGCAGTTTTATGCGGAACTGACCCCGCGTGTGCCGGGTGGAATCTACCGTTCCGACGGCGCATCACAGACGGAGCTGATCGCCCTGCGCGAACTGCTGCTAAATCTGGATCGGTGAAACATCGCCACCTGACGCCTCATCTCTACGCTGCCCCCATCTTTCGGGCGAATGCGCCGATCCGCTCGGTCGTATTCACCGTTATCGGCTTGCCGTGGCCAAAGCAGGCGATCTGTGGTGCCAGCCGCACCACCCGGCCCAGCGAGCGGATGTTCTCGGCCATGTCGTAGGTGAAGGCGGCGAAGGGCAGGCGCATCCTGGGAGGAAAGTTCATGATCACATCGCCCATGATGATCACCCGCTGCTCGGCGTGCCAGAAGGCCAGATGACCAGGGGCGTGGCCGGGGGTAGCGATCACCTGAAGACCGCCAAAAACCTCGGGCAGCATCTCACCATCGTGCAACTCGCGGGCCACCGCCACCCGTGGGAAGAAGGTCTGCCCTGGGCGCATCAGCCGGGCCACACCGCGCAGGTCGTCGAGGGGCGGCATCGGCACTGGGATGGCCCCTTCGATCACCGGGCGCTCTAGGCGCGAGGACCAGACCTCGGCACCCGTGGCGTCTACCAGAGCCGCCAGAGCGCCCACATGGTCGGGGTGAGCGTGGGTGATCAGGATGCGCCGCACATCACTCGGCGCAAAGCCGAGCTTCGTGATCTGGCGCAGGATTGTTCCAGCCGCAAATGAAACACTGGCATCAATCAGCGTTAGCCCCTCCCCCTCGGTGATCAGATAAACCCTTCCGACCGGCAGGCCGGTAAACGTGTACAGACCCGGTATGATTCTGTGCATCGCCATGTTCCTCCCCTATGCAGATTTTAGATTGCAGATTTTAGATTGCAGATGTGTCGCAACATAACGCGGTACATGTGCCCAAACTGTCAAGCTGGTTTGAAACATTCCCTACTCGGCAATCCCCACCCGTGACCCGATAAAAGCCCCGCTCTCCAGCTCGTCAAGCAGGAACAGGGCGGCGTCAGCCTGTGAGATCTGCGTCCCTCCCTCGGGCAGGTAATCGCGCTCGGCCCGATAGCCACCGCTGCCCTCGCTGGGCGTTAGCGGCGGCAAGCAGGCCAACGTCCAGCGTGTATTCGAGGCTTGCAGCAGCTCGTAGGCCCGCAGGTACTCCGCCGAGATTGCTCGCAATGCAGGCGGGAAATCCGGCGCATCGCGCCGCAGCATCTCGGCGTCCTCCTGAAGAATGCCATCGGCAGACACGGCCACGATCCGTCGCACCCCAGCGGCTCTCATCCCAGCCAGAATACTGGACATCCCGGCGCTGATCATATCTAGGTCGTCAATACAGGTGATTACCGCATCCTGCCCGGCGATCACCGTCGCTACCGCCTGCGGGTCGCGTACATCGCCTGCGACAACCGTTAGCCGCATGTGGCGCATCGTCAGGCATGCCGGGTTACTCACAAGTGCCGTCGCCGTATGCCCACGATCCAGAGCCTCGGCCACAACCCGGTCTCCCAACCCACCCGCAGCCCCAAAGAAGACAATCCGCATGACAAGTCCTTCTGGATTCCACATACCCTTGCTCCCATCATAGCAGACAATCAAGCGATTCGCGCATAAGACAAGGTTTCAGGTACAAGGTTTCAGGTACAAGGTCAAGCGCATCAGGATGCCACATTCTGGCCTGAGACAAGGTTCGCGGATACTTTACAGTTTGCGACGTTCGTAGCGCGGGCTTCCCGCCCGCCAGATGCACGTCGGCAGGCTGGAAGCCTGCACTACGAACTGTAAACCTGAAACCTGGCACCTGAAACCTTGTCTGAACTGTAAAGTATCTGCGAACCTTGTCTAACACCCCGATGAAAAGAGCCGCTGATGCCCGGCTATCGGCTATCGGCTATCGGCTATGTTCACAGACCCGCACCTCCTCATTTCGTCAGCTATTCGGCAGGTTCCCGGTCTCTAAAATCGCATCGCGGCAGGATACCCTGGTATCAGCAGATGAATGTAGTCGCCGAGACGATACCAGCAGGAGGCCCGAGATGACGCAGATGATGAGCATCGCCCAGCCCGCCACGCAACCGAGCGGTATCCGCACGAGCATCACAACCGACCTCAGCCAGGTGGATCTCGGCGCACTAACCCGCCGCTGCGCTGTCGAGAGTCGGCTCTTTTATAACCACCAAGAGTACGACCCGTGCTTCGCCTACGAACTCTTCCGTCGCGCCCTGGTGGAGCGCAACGAGGATGCCTGGGAGCATCTCTACCAGCACTACTTCCCGCTCGTTGAGCATTGGGTGCGCCGCACTGGTGCCTTCACCGTGAGTGGCGAGACCAGCGACTTCTTTGTGAGCGCGGCCTTCACCCGTTTCTGGCGGGCCATCCCAGCCGACCGCTTTAGCTCCTTCCCCAACCTGGCCTCGCTGCTGAACTACCTACATCGCTGCGCCAGTTGTGTGGTGATTGATAGCGCCCGCGCTCATTCCTACGCCGATCTGCTGCCCGAGGAGTGTATCAACTGGAATAACCAGCAACTCTCCCACGCCGACGAGGAGGCCACCGAGCGTGTCAGCCGCACCGAGTTCTGGCAACTGGTGGATGCGCTGCTCCAGAACGAGGCCGAGCGGGTGGTTGTGCGCTGCTCCTTCCTGCTCGGGATGAAGCCGAGCGACATTTTCGCCCAGCGCGGCGATCTCTTCAGCGACGTGGCCGAGGTGTACGCGCTCAAACGGACTATTCTCGTTCGCCTGCGCCGCAACCCCGAGCTGAAGGGTATGTATTAGCAGCTTCTTGCGAGGAGAGCGAAAAAGGGAAATGGGAGGCATTGCCTCCCATTTCCCTTTTTTTGCTATCTCTAGGATCTTGACAAATACAAACTATTCAAGTATCTTGAATATCAACATGCTTACAGGATACAATGTGATTCGCCTATCACTTGAACCCATCGCTCAGGATCTGCTAGCCGTTCTCCCGCAACTGAACCGGATCATTGCCGCCGAAGTGCGACGTGAGGTAGGCGACGCCGCAAACATGGCGGAGCTACGGCTGCTCACGGAGTTGGTTGGTGGGCCGCAAACCCTCAGCATGGTCGCTCGACACCAGCATGTGAGTCCGCAGGCCCTGTGTATGCTGGTGAACGACGTGGTGGAGCGCGGCTTGGTGGAGCGCATGCCCCACCCGCACGATCGACGCCAGCACCTTCTTGAATTAACCGAGCGCGGCAGAAACGCCTTCGCCCTGTCACGCGAGCGAGCAATTCAGCAGATCACGCCCCTTCTCACGTCACTGAGCGAGGAAGAGGCCCAGGCGATTATTGTGGCTCTGCCGGCCCTCCGGCGCGTCCTGGGAACCCATGAACGGGGCGATGGAAACGGGACGATATAGGAACGGGATATGTCTCGTCATTCCAACACCGAAACTTACAGGAGGATACGTATGCAATCGACCCAAGAGACCCCACGACCTGAGCAACTCAGGCCGTACACCGCCAGGGTGCCCCGCATCTTCTGGCTGATCTGGATAATGGTCATCGCAGCCACCGCTATGTACACGTGGTGGACCGCCTTTAGCTCCGGCCTTCCCTTAGACGTGGCCCAACTGGTGCTACGCAGCGCCATTGTCGGCCTGATCGGCCTGATCGTGATCACCCGCATCGAGGCACGCATGGCCCCCTGGCGATTCATGCAATGAGAGAGGTTCTGAACCATGAGTGAGCAGAGCGGAGATCGCAAGACGGCCCTGGTAGTGGTGGCCCACCCCGACGATGCCGAGTTTGGCTGCGGCGGCACGATTGCGGCCTGGACGAGTGAGGGTTGGCAGGTAACGCTGCTGATCTGCACCGACGGCTCATCGGGCGGGCCAGACGATGCCACCGATGTCCGCACCGAACTGCGCCGTAAGCTGACCGCCACACGTAAGCAGGAGCAGGCTGCCGCTGCCAAGGTTCTCGGACTCCACGAGATTATCTATCTCGACTATCCCGATGGCGAGCTAACACCTACGATAGAACTGCGCCGCGAGATCGTGCGCCAGATTCGGCGTACCCGCGCTTATCGCGTCATCTGCCAATCACCCGACCGCGTCTGGGAGCCGCAGTACATGGTTGGCCGCTTTCACCCCGATCACCTGGCAGCGGCCCAGGCCACAATGGCCGCCGTCTACCCCGCCGCCCAGAACCCCTGGGATTTCCCCGAACTGATGGCCGAGGGCTTCCTGCCCAGCCAGGTGAGGGAGATCTATGTGATTGGCGCACCGATGGTCAACTACGCCGTAGATATTAGCGTCACCATCGAGCAGAAGCTAGCCGCTTTGGCCTGCCACGTCAGTCAGCTCGGCACCGATCAGACCGAACTGGTCAAGCGTATGCGTACCGCCGCCGCCGAGCGTGGACAGCCTTTTGGTCTATCTATGGCGGAGGCGTTCCACCGGGTGGAGAATTAGGTACGATAACGAGATTTTCTCGATTCACAGCCACAGAAAGACACAGAAGTTCTCAGAAATGTTTCCGTGTCTTTCTGTGTTTTTCTGTGGCCAAATCTTTTTGTGGTACGAGTGCGAATTTAGCAAAATAGGCACCTAGAGATCAGCAGAGGCAGTCTCATGTCAGGCATCGGTATTATCGGGACGGGGTGGGGGGCGCGGGTGCAGGTGCCAGCGTTTCAGGGCGTGGGCCTGGAGGTAACGGCTCTGGCGGGTTATCAGGCGGCGAAGACAGCGCGTATCGCTGGGGAGTTGGGGGTGGCGTGGCACACCAACGACTGGCGGGCGTTGGTGGAGCGGCCCGATGTTGCCGTTGTGAGTATCGTGACGCCGCCTGGACTGCACCGTACGATGGCTCTGGCCGCCCTTGAGGCCGGTAAGCACGTACTCTGTGAAAAGCCCATGGCCCTCGACGCCAGCGAGTCCACGGTCATGGTGGCGGCTGCGGCAGCCTATCCCGCCCAGTTCGCTCTGATTGACCACGAGATGCGCTTTCTGCCAGCCCTACGCCGCGCCAGGGAACTCATTTCTCAGGGCGACCTGGGCACGGTGCGTCACGCCGAGCTGCGATCCATCAACAGTTCGCGCAGCAACCCGAAGCGTCCCTGGAACTGGTGGAGTGACTCCGCCCAGGGCGGCGGCATGCTTGGCGCAATCGGTTCACACCAGATTGATCTGCTGCGCTATCTGCTGGGCGATGAGGTGACCGCTGCCAGCGGCCATATCCACACCTTTATCACTGAGCGCCCCGATAATTCCGGCATCCTACGTGCAGTCACTGCCGATGATTACGCGACGGCCATCCTGCACTTTGGTGGCAGTGCCGTGGCGACAATAACGGCGAGTGTGGTGGCTCCCCACGATGAGCCGAGCAGCGTCACCATCTACGGCACGAGCGGAGCATTGCGCTTTGTCGGCGGGTGTCTGCTGCGCAGCGTCGGTGGTGGTGAGTTTGTTGACATCACCCCTCCCCACAGCCTGAGCCTCCCCGCCGATAGCATCAGCGACTTCTCTCAGGGTACGGTCTATCTCGGCGCAGCACTAAAAGCGGCCCTCGGCGGCGACAGCGCGGCCCTCGCATTGGCAGCCACCTTCGCCGACGGACTCGCGACACAGCGTGTCCTGGATCTGATTCGTGTATAGTTAGAATGTAGTGGGAACATGTCCATATCGGAGTACTATGCACGAGATTACCAAGAGTCAGCGCAACCACCTGCGCAAGATCGCCAACCCGCTCAAGCCCACGGTTATGCTGGGCAAACAGGGACTCACCGAGCAGATCGTCGAGAAGGTTGCCCGCGAACTCAATGCCCACGAGCTGATCAAGGTGCGCTTCCTGGAGTTTAAGGATGAGCGCAAGCAGCTCACAGAAGCGATTATGGAGGAGACGGACAGCGCCCTGGTAGGGCTGATCGGCAATGTAGCCATTCTCTACCGTCAGCAGGCCGACCCTGAGCGGCGCACGATCACGTTTCCCGGTAGCCATACGGAAGACGATGATGATGCGTAAAGGGTTCTGGATTGCGTTCTGGGTCGCGTTTGGCGCGGCGGTGTGGCGTGGGGCGTTGCTGCCGGCACGTCTGTGCAACGCACGGGTGAACGGGCTACATCGTGTGTCGCCGTTCTATGCCGGGTTTAGCTGGGATTACGGCGCGGGCGCTCGGCCGCAGAGCATTATCTTCGACCTGGATTTGGGCGACGGGGCGGCGGGCAGTATCACCACCGATGGCGAGGCCACCGAAGCGGAAATACCCTTGGGCACCCCGGCAGCGGGGCCGTACCGGATCATCGCCACGGCTACCTACCGCATCCTGGGCGTGGTGCATACGCAGGTGTACCGCTTTGCGGGGACACTAGCGTAGTTACCGTAGGGGCGCGTCGCGACGCGCCCCTACGGCCCACGTTTACACCTACGACTTAATCTCGGCGATCTTCTGGCGCACCTGCTGGGCAAGGCGCTGGAGTTCGCGGTTCACCACGTACTGCCACTCCTCCGCCTCTTTGTCTTCCAGAGCGCCACCGCCATACTTCAACTCCATCGCCAAGTTCCAGCCACGGCGCACGGCGAATCGCTCAAGCTCTTCGATCCGGCTGGGGGGCCAGCGTCGCTTGGCGAACTGCTGGAAGGCTAACTCCATGCGCCGTGTGCCGTCTGGATTGAGCGATGGTAGTGGGAACCATTGCTCGTTGTCCTTGGGGTCGGGTGCAGAGGCGCGGGAGAAGTAAAGTGATTTGTGGGGAACCGAGTAGCGCCACTCGCCATCGCCATCATAGTTGGCGGGGTTATTGGCGATGGCACCCGTAAGCATGCGATCAGTGATGGTCATCGTCGCGCACCTCTATCTCAGCCGGGGCGGATGCGGGCGGATCAGGGTACAGGCGATCTCGCTCACGACGTAGGATAGCATGCCGTGCGCGAGTGTGCAAACCCAGGTAGGGTATGGTACAGTATCGCCCTATCGGCTCTATCCGACACATACGTAGCAGGAAGTGCGGTTGATGACAGTAGACGACCAGAGCCGCCGCATCACGCCGGCGATTGAGGATTACCTCAAGGCGATCTATACCCTCCAGCAACAGCGGGGGGTGGTCACAACCTCGATGCTGGGCGACCAGCGTGGGCTGAAACCTGGCTCGGTTACAGGTATGATCAAGAAGCTAGCCGAAATGCTTCTGGTGCAGCACACGCCCTACCAGGGCGTCCAGCTTACCGCCAGCGGCGAGCGGATTGCCCTTGAGGTTATCCGTCACCATCGCCTGCTTGAACTCTATCTGGTCGAGGCGCTTGGCTATAGCTGGGACGAGGTTCACGAGGAGGCCGAGAGACTGGAACATCATATCAGCGAAAAGCTGGAGGCCCGCATCGCGGCACGTCTCGGCGACCCGAATGTTGACCCGCACGGCGATCCGATTCCTACGCTTGAGGGCCGTCTGCCGCCCAGCGACGATTTGCGCCTGGCCGACCTCGCTGTCGGCGAGGATGCCCGGATCATGCGCGTGCGCGACCAGAGCGCCGAGAGACTGCGCTATCTCGCTGGTCTCGAACTGATCCCTGGAACCTGCGTGCGGATTGTGGATAGCGCGCCCTTCGACGGGCCGATCTCGCTCTGTGTCGGCGATCTAACCCACGCCCTCGACCGACGCCTCGCCCGCACGATTGAGGTTCAGCGCCTGGTGATTTGATCCAACCTACCCCTCAGCGCCCGCAAGATCCGCATCAGTCGCCCGTTCTCGATCCGGCGCAGTAGGTTGGACATGCTGGCGATCTGCGCGTCGCGGACGGCCAGTTCACGCTCCAGGCGGCGGGCGTAGACTGAGGACTCGGCGGCGACTACGTGGACGGCGGCCAGTTCGGCTAGGTGTGCGGGCAACGCGGCGGCCTGCGCCTGAGCGGCGGCGGCCTGTTCTTGGGCGGCGGCGATCTGCTGGCGCTGCTCCAGGGCCAGTTGGCGCAGGTCGGTGTTAGCCCGCCACAGCTCCCAGAATCGCCGCTCGTAGTCGCGCACGATCCGCGCTGTGGGTTCGGCGCGGCGGCGGAAGCGGGCCGCCCAGGGTGTCAGAAAGCTCGCGTCGAAGTCTACATCGCGAAAGAATCCCTGCTGGGCAAAGAGGTAGGCCCAGTACTCGGGTGGGTTGACGTTGAAGTGCGTGGCCTCCTTGTGATCCAGGGGCGATGACGAGAAGAGAACATCATCGCTGTGGGCGCAAAAATTGACCACGGCTGCCTCGGCTTCGGCGCGGGGCATATGTTCTAGCACCTCAATACAGACAATCAGATCGTAGCGCTGTCCCAAGGGCGCGGCCACCGATCCGATTCGCACATGGTCGCGCAGCAACTCGTGGGCGCTGCCGATGGCATACTCCGAAATATCAATCCCCTCGGCATCCACGCCGCGCTCGCGCAACTGCTCAACCAGCAACCCGATGGCACAGCCCGCGTCAAGGGCGGAAGCCGGGGCAATCTCAGCGACAATGTGGTCGGCTACGCCGCCGAAGAAGGCCATCCAGGCGGCATCGCGCCGGTAGGGCATACCGCAGCCTGTGGCGTAATAATGCGCGTCGAAGAGTGTCTCTGGCGAAGTCATCGTCATTCCTGCCAATCCCACGAGCCGGGGATGAACATCATCCCGTAGCGCTCGCGTATGCTGTTGCTCTGCACGACTAACGAGTAGAGCCGGTCGTGTATATCGTAAACGTGGGTCTGTGTCGAGTCCACGGCGGCCACACTCACCCGGTAGCTGCCGCCGAGCAGAGGCAGATCGGCGATACGGTAATCAACATAGCCCTCGCCCGCGATGCGGGGGATGCGAAACTCATCAAACCCGGTATTTGGTCCAATCACCCAGGTGCCATTCTCGTGGTGGATGCCCACCCCAAAAACCGGCGTATCAACCGGCGAGTGTGCGGAATAGTGAAGGCGGATCGTAAGTGGGCTGTGAGTCTGGAAGGTTGCTTGCTCTTTGTCGAGGGCACCGAGCAACTGGACTCGGGTGATCTCCACCTCACGCGAGCCACGGCGGAAGGGGTTGATCTCGTCCTCGCTGGGTATGTCATCGCCCTTTTCCTTTGCCACGGCGAGTCGCTCACCCTCGTGCCGGTTCACATCCGCCAGATAAGCGTCAATCACCTCGCTGGAGGGGCCGCTGGCCCGCATCTTCCCGTGGTCCAGCCAGACGGCCACATCGCAGAGCGAGCGCACCACCTCAAGGGCGTGCGAGACAAAGATAATCGTCTTTCTGGCGCGGCGAAAACCGTAGATCCGCTCCATACACTTGCGCTGGAACGACTCGTCACCGACGGCCAGCACCTCATCCGTGATCAGGATGTCGGGGTCTACGGCGGTGGCCACGGCAAAGGCCAGGCG
>CAIXLU010000509.1 GCA_903920315.1 uncultured Oscillochloris sp. | reverse complement strand
GTGCAGGTGAGTCGTCGCCCGGTACGCCTGCTGCTGGTTATCTCCGACCCGTGCGACCTCACGGATCGTTGGGGGCTGGTTCCTGTCAATCGGGCCGCCGAGGAGCGCGATTTCCGCACCCGGTTTAGCTTAGCTATTAGCTCAGGTCAGTTTCGCTACGACATCTTGCCAGTGGCCTCGCCAGAGGCTCTCCAGAGTACCATTGCTCGGGGTGGTCTTGAAGGTGAGCAGCCCGGCGGCTACGATGTGCTGCTGTTTATGGGTCACGCGGCTCACCACGAACGCTATGGATCGCGCCTGCTGCTTGAGGATGCAGAGACCCGGCGGGCGCGGCTTTATCCCGCCGCCGACATGCTGAACTTCGTGCGACAGCTCCCAAAGACTCACCAGATGGCGATGATTGTGCTGGTGGCATGTAACAGTGCGACCACGTTCAACAACCGGATCATGAATAGCTTGGCCGCACGCTTGGTCATTGATGGTGGGGTACCGGCGGTGCTGGCTATGCAGCGCCTGGTCGAGATCAGCCTGGCCCGCCGCTTCACCCACCTTTTGAGCGAGCATCTGCTGCGCGAGGGAGTGATTGACATCGCCGTCAATACCGCACGGCGGCGCGTCTTTACGCTCGATGATATGGGCTGGAGTACGCCAACGCTCTATATGCGCTCTAGTGACGGACGACTCTTCACGCCGAACGCCCAGTTAGAGTACGTCCAGGACATTTTAACCAACCCGACCTATATGCGCTGGAGCGGCTCGGAGTTCATCGAGTCTGGTGTGCTGGCGGTAGCCCCTGGCCAGAGCTGGAATCTGCTGCGCTCGCGGCCCGAGGATGCACCGTCGAGTGTGAGCGTGATCGAAACCCTGCATCGCATCGTTGATCCGGTTCAGTCCCGCAAGCGGCGCGACAGCACGGCCCGAAAGAGCGGCGATGGCAACGTCACCGCTGTGATCGGCCCCCCTCACTCGGGACAAACCACCATTCTCCAGCGGCTGGCCTACGACCTCGCCGTGAAGGTGACGAATGACCCGAGCAGCCCGCCGGGAGTGATGTTCTCGCTCATTGGCTACGAGACCCAGCGCGGTACCGGGCGTCTGGAGCGCCATATTGTGGAACAGGCTCGCGCCGCAAATGCCGCCCTCGGCGATGCGCTGGCTGCCCTGTTTCGTCTGCAAACAACGACGGTTCCCACCGACAACCAGCAGTCCCGCTACATTTTTTTGCTCGATAACCTCGATAGCCTGCCGGAGAAGGCCCGCATTGATGCGGCCAACGACCTGAGTACACTCGCCGCACGCCTGATTGACCAGCAGTTTGTGGTCACCTCGTCGCAAGAGAGTTTTCCCACCCAGGCGCTCAGTGACGCACGTGTCCTGGTGATCCAGCCGTTAAACGAGCAGCAGATCTTCCGCTACATTCACCAGCGGGAGAATCAAGATGCCTACCAGATCTTCAACCAGATCCGTGACAATCGCCTACTTGGTCTGGCCAGCGATCCGAGTCTGCTGTCCATGATCTACGCACGTATGGCAGGCGGTCAACAGACTCGTCTGACTCGCAACCAGCTCGTGCGGGAGTATCTTGACCAAGCCCTCGGCAACATCAACCCGCGCTACAACATTGGCGATGCCGCCCACGAGAGCTTGAGCGCCCTGGCGTGGCATAGCCGGTGGAATCACCTTGATCACATGCCGCTCAGTGATGCATTCCGCATCATGGCTGATGTGCGCCGTGGTCGTGATTATAGCCTGGAAGATCTCTATCTTTCACTCTGCGAGGCCCGCCTGCTGAGCGGTGTGAGCCAGGGCGCTACTCGTTTCGTCAATCCGGCCATCCAGATGTACTGCACCGCCGTGGCTTTGTTGGCCCGCCCGGATCGCGCCGAGCGCCTGCGCGACATCATCACTCTCTGTAGCAGCCCGCAGCGGCAGCTCTGGTGGGAAGATGTGATCTACTCGCTGACCGGGATGATCAGCGACCCGCTGCCGATCTTCGAGAATTTGGCCGCAGCCATCCGTGCGGGCAGCTACACCCACGCACTGATCGCCGCCCGTTGTATGGAGGCTCTGCCGCCCGATCATGACGCTCGTCTGCCCACCGGGTTGCGCAACGAACTCCTTGATGCCTGCGTGCTTCGGCTCCGCGCCGACCGCGAGCCAGATGCCGACCGGCGTGAGCAGATCGCCACCGCCCTTGGCCGGATGAATCACCCTCAGGTGCGCTCCGAATTGCGCCGAATTCTGATCGAGCGCGTGCGCAAAACGAGCAGCGGCATGCGCTACGAGTACACCAATGTGCGGATCGCCGCTGCCCGCGCTCTACGCACTATTTCTCTTTCCAGCGGTCTGGATTTTAGCCACAACCATCCACACGATAAACTTAACGATCTCGTACTCACCCGTGGTGGATCTGACATGGTTTCATTGGCGGATCAGGTGAATACGAACCCGTCTGGCATGCCGCCCATCGCCGAAGATATGCTCATTCGGCTGATGCAGATTTGGCTGAAACAGGAGAATTCCCGTGAGGATGAGGACAGCCCCCGCGAGGAGGAGAACCTCCGCGAAGAAGATAGCCCCCGTGACGACGAAGAATCTCCTACGCCTCAGGTCGCCCTTCGCACGATGAGTACAAGCGAGTATAAAAAGGCTCAAGCAGCCCGCAGAGAATATAAGCGGATCCAGGCAACTCGTGCAGAGTTCTGCAGTATTTTGCTCCATTCCCCCAACCCGCCCGAGCGCGCCCTGGCCGCCTTCGCCTTGGCCGACATGCGTAACACTACGTACAAGAAGATTCAGGATGCCCGCCAGCTTCTGCGCGTGATCCTCGGTGCCACAGACACCTCTGCGGTGGATGATTGGGATGACACGATGTGGGCGGCCTCTGACGCACTGACGCTCTTTGAGCCAAGCCAGGTGGCCCCGTTGCTGACGGTGTTAATCCGGCACAAGCGCACCATGCCCGACAACGCCGCCCAGCAACTCGCCTATCTGGCAGGACGTGTGCGGGCCACCGACGAGGATGTGATCACATGGCTGATCACACTGCTCATCGCCAACCCGAGCCAGACGATCAAGAGCAAGGCGCTCCAGAGCTTGGCCTGGATGGGTATGGGCATCGAAAAGCGACTGCTTTATCTGGAAGATGGTCGGCCTGGCTTCACCATTAAAGAGTTAATCCAGGACATCGCCGCCGAGCGGATGATCCGTCCGCTCAAAGAAGGAGTCTATACCGTTACCCCGCGCCAGAGCGACATTGATGGCAGTCCGTCCTATCTGCGGGGTAAGGCGATAGAGGCTCTCGCATGGATCGGCGATAGTGACACCCTTCGGGATCTCGATAAGGAGGTGGGTAGCTGGCCGCTGGAGCTGCGCGAGCTATGGTACAAGGCCGCAGCCACGATCAGGGAGCGAGTGTCGGATGCGGGGTAGTACAGATTCCTGCACTATTGCACCAACCCTCTCTTGCTCTGCCTGTAACCTCGCCATGATACACTGAGGGGTAACGATGGAGCGATGGCAAGGCAAGGCAGGAGGCCCATATGCCACAGAGACTAAGTGTAGACCAGCCCGATCTCCAGGCGCATATCCCCATCCAGATGCGCGATGGTCGGGAGCTACAGGTGCGCCATATGCGCCAGACTGACGCTGAGTTGCTTGAGCGCATGTTCTACCGGCTCTCATCTGAGACGCTCTGGCGACGCTTTTTTATGCCGCTTGATAATATTGACCTAGACCGGTTGCGCGGTGAGACGGTGCGATTAGCGACAATCCACCCGGATCGCGAGGTGGCCTTGTTGGCGACGGCCCAGGAGGACGGGCGCGAGGAGATTATCGCAGTGGCCCGCTACGGGCGAGTTGGCAATGATAGCGAGTGCGCCGAGGCGTCAATTATCGTGCGCGATGACTACCAAAACGCTGGCTTGGGTATCCAACTCTTTGACCTACTGGTGCAAGTCGGGCTGGCTCGCGGCGTCCACCACGTTATTCTGCTCACCCACGCCGATAACACCGGCCTGATCGGCCTCATTCACCACCTCGGGCTGCCCTACACCGGCAAGTATGCCTCGGGCCTCTACGAGATTGATGTGCAGCTCACCGATAATGAGCCACCGGTCTTTCCCTACTGAGGTATCTCTATCCATGCCCCGACGCATACGTCTCCTGCCGCTGCTCGCCAGTGTCGCCCTCGGTGTCACTGGCGGGATGTTCGGTGCCGCATGGTACGTCACCACCCGAGTTAGCCCGCAGCATCGCCGCAGCTACCAGGACACCTACACCTTCACGCCGTGGGAGTTGGGCGTCCCTTTTGAGGAGATCAGCCTGCGCAGCGCCGATGGCTTGGCCCTGACGGGCTGGTGGCTGCCGCGATCCGAGTCGTCGGGGGTGGTGATCGGCTCACACGGCCACAGCGGCAGCAAGGACGATCTGCTCGGCATCGGTACGAGCCTCTGGCGGGCCGGGTTTAACGTTCTCCTCTTCGATTATCGCGGTCGTGGTGACTCAGATCCCTGGCCACACACGTTGATCAGCCGCGAGGTGGACGATCTGCTGGCAGCGGTGGCCTACGCCCGTGCGCGGGTGGATACGGCCAAGATTGGCGTGGTCGGCTTTTCGATGGGCGCGGCGGTGGCGATTATGGCGGCGGCTCGCGAGCCGGAGATCGCCGCCCTGGTGGCGGACAGCTCCTTCACTGCCGTCGCCGATGTGGTGGCCTACGGAGTACGCCGTGCGCTGGGCATCCCGCCCGCGCCCCTGGTGCGCGCCGCCGATGCGGTGCTGGCCCGTCGTCACGGCTACCGCTTCACCCACGCCCGCCCAATTGATGCCGTAGGCGCGATCTCCCCGCGCCCGATCATGATCGCCCACGGCGCGGATGACAGCACCGTGCCGGTGGATCATGCCCGCCAACTCTTCGCCGCCGCCGGTCAGCCAAAGCAACTCTGGGTGGCCGAGCGCGCCGAGCATTGCGGGGGCTACTTTGTTGATCGCGAGGGCTACTGTGCGCGGGTGAACGCCTTTTTTGCGCAGCATTTAGCGTAGGGATATGGCATGATTCACTTCGACATATTGACCCTCTTCCCCGGCATGTTCGCCGGGCCACTCAGCGAGAGCATCCTTAAGCGAGCGCAGCAGGCCGGCCATATCGGCGTGGGCCTGCACAATATCCGCGACTGGGCCAGCGACCGCCATCACACTGCGGATGATGCGCCCTACGGCGGTGGCGCGGGCATGGTGATGAAGGCTGTCCCGCTAGCCGCCGCTATTCGCGCCGTGCTGGAACAGGAGGCAGGAGGCAGGAAGCAGGAGGCAGGGGACGAGCCTACCTCCCGCCCCCTGCCTCCCGCCTCCTGCCTCCTGCCTCCTGCCTCCTGCCCCCCGCCTCCTCCCGTCATCCTCCTCTCGCCCGACGGCGAGGTTTTTAGCCAGGCCATCGCTGCCGAATTGGCTGCTGAGCCAAGGATTATTCTGGTGTGCGGGCATTACGAGGGGCTGGACGAGCGAGTCCGTGAGGCACTGATCACCCGCGAGCTGAGCATCGGTGATTATGTTCTTACCGGGGGCGAGCTGGCGGCAATGGTGATCATTGATGCGGTGGCCCGTCTGGTGCCGGGGGTGATTGACGGCGAGTCGATTGCCGAGGAGAGCCATAGCGGCGGGCTGCTGGAGTACCCGCACTACACCCGTCCGGCGATCTGGGAGGGCCGCGAAGTGCCGTCCGTCCTTACGTCGGGGCACCACGGCGAGGTGGCGAAGTGGCGTAGGCGTGAGCGGCTGCGCCGCACGCTGGCCAGAAGGCCCGATCTGCTGGACGGTGCCGCAGCCCAGGGTCTGCTCGATCCAAAAGACCTCGCCTACTTAGCCGAGTTGGGCTGGACACCGGGAACATAGCCGATAGCCGATAGCCGATAGCCGATAGCCGATAGCCGATAGCCGATAGCCGATAATGGTGAAAAAATGGTAATTGGACAGCGGTGTGTACGCAACATCTGAACATGAATTGCCGTCAAATCGCCAGTAGCGGTGGTGGTATGTCTGTACATCACTGAGATTGTCGTCAACATAAGACGCGCCCTAATGTTTAAGGAGTGGAGCTATGCAACCGCGACTCACCCGTAGCCCCACCGAGTCGATGATCGCCGGCGTCTGTGGCGGGCTGGCTGAGTACTTCATTATCGATCCGGTGATCGTGCGCCTGATCTTTGTCCTCGTCACACTGACGAGCGGCATGGGCCTGCCGGTCTATGTGGTCCTCTGGATTGTTATGCCCAAAGTGAGCGTGTCGGTAGGCCAGCAGAACGTTCCGCAGTTTGGCCAGCAGGTATCGCATGGTGGGCAGGAGTTTGGCCAGGGGGCGGCCCCTGTGGGTCGCGAGGTGCTGCGCCAGGGTCAGAGCCAGGGCCAGAGCCAGTCACGCAGCGGGTTCTCCGGTATCGCCACGCAGGCTCCGCCACCTCCCGCCGAGTATCGGTTTGACCCGATCACTGGGCAGCCGATCATCCCCGAACGTTCATCTACTGGCCAGACGGTGAGCCTGAATGTGCCACCGACAAGCCTACCCGCTCCCTATGGACTGCCCGCTCAGCCAAAGCGTGTTCGCAACTGGCGATCCCTCGGCATCATCTTGGTGGGCATTGGCGGCCTGATTTTTCTGGAACAGATCGGCATTGATATGTCGCTGGTCTTCCCCGGTCTGCTGATCGTCGCTGGTATCTTTCTGCTACGCCGCAATCGCTAGGCGACTGCGCCGCCTCCACATCCAACTCTACACAGAATGAAGGGAAGAAAGGAAGGATGTGCCAGATTCACTGGCACCTCCTTCTTTTCTTCCCTTTCTACACACCTCCCCAAGACGATCTATGCGAGAAGTGAACACGCGAGGGATACCCTCTAGGTAGGCGCTGCGTACTCGCAGCGGCCCTAGCGCAGGAGGTTTTCCCATGAGCGTCTCTTCACCACCCGTAGATCAGCGGTTTATTGGACGCATCGGCAGCCGCAGGGCTCGGCGGCTCTCGCCGTGGATGTCGCTGCCCCTGGCCCTCATTCTGGCCCTTGGCGGCTTCTTTGCCTGGCGCACGTATGGCACCAGCAGTACTGCCGCAGTCAGCGTGAGCACCGCCACCGTCGCCAGCAGTACCCTGAGCGTCGGTGTCTCGGGCAGCGGCTCGGTTGCCCCCGTCCAGACCCGCACCCTCAGCTTTCCGGTTGCAGGTACGATCTCCGAGGTGCTGGTGAGCGTTGGTGATACGGTGAGCGCCGGACAGACTCTGGCCTCTCTGAATAGCCAAGAACTCCAGATGGCTGTTCGTCAGGCTGAGGCTAATGTCAAATCGGCCCAGGCCAGCGTGGCTGCTGCTAATGGACAGGGAGCCACCGAGTCTGACATTGCCAGCGCCCAGGCCCAACTCACCAGTGCGCAGGCATCGTATAACAAGACCCGTACCGGTAGCGTGACCGCCGCCGAACTGGCCAGCGCCCAGGCCCAACTCACCAGCGCCCAGGCCCAGTTCGATCTGCTGCTGGCTGGCCCTACCACCGCTAATCTTTCCTCGGCCCAATCTACTCTTCAGCAGGCCCAGCTCTCGCTCCAGTCACAACGCACCAGTCTCTCTGCCGCCAAGCTGAAGGCGGAGAGCGCTGTAACGACGGCGGCCAACAATCTGCGCGACGCCCAGGCCAGCTACAGCACAATCTACTGGACTAACCGCGAGATGGAGAAGGCTCCCGGCGGACTGACGCAAGCCGCGAAGGATGAGGAGTCTACCGCGCTGCGGGCCGTGGATAACGCCCAAGCGAGTCTGACTCAGGCGCTTCTGGCGGCTGATCAGGCCAAGCAGGACGAGATCACCGGCGTGGCGAAGGCTGAGTCCACTCTGAAGGATGCCCAGACTCAACTGAGCAGCCTCAAG